>NZ_WWCX01000232.1:0-1875 GCF_009857655.1 Duganella vulcania | reverse complement strand
CCGGCCGCGCGCGCCCGGTCGGCCAGGCGCGCACGCGCCGCTGGCTGGCGCCGCCGCTGGCCGGATACACGACGATCTTGTTACTCCCGGCGGCGCTGCCGCTGGCATAAAGTGCTCTTGCGGCGCCGTTCCCGGCGCATCAACCTTCAGGAGGCAGCGATGAACGCGAATACCAGCAGATCCAGGCTCCAGCCCGGGGCCACGAGCGGCACGGCCGACATCGTGCGCGAATACGGCCCCTTCGACGGCGCCGGCCAGGTCCACTGCGTCACCCACGACGGCCAGCGCGTCTGGGCCGCCACCGGCGGGCACTTGATCGCCTTCGATCCGGCCAGCGGCGCCACCACCCGCACGCTGGACGTCGCCTGCGACGCCGGCACCGCCTTCGACGGCACCTGCCTGTACCAGATCGCCGAACGGCGCATCGACAAGATCGACCCGGCCAGCGGCAAGGTGCTGGCCTCGATCCCGGCGCCCGGCGACGGCTACGATTCCGGCCTGGCCTGGGCCGAGGGCAGCCTGTGGGTGGGCCAGTACCGCGACCGCAAGATCCACCAGGTCGACCCGGCCACCGGGGCCGTCATCCGCAGCATCGATTCGAACCGCTTCGTCACCGGCGTGACCTGGGTCGACGGCCAGCTGTGGCACGGCACGTGGGAAGGGGAGGAGAGCGACATCCGCCGCATCGACCCGCGCAGCGGCGAGGTGCTGGAGCGGCTGGAGATGCCGGCCGGCGCCGGCGTCAGCGGCCTGGAATCGGACGGCGCCGACCTGTTTTACTGCGGTGGCGGCGACAGCGGCAAGGTGCGCGCCGTGCGCCGGCCGAAGCCGGCGGCTTAATACTGGTCGTACTTGCGGGCGTCGCCGCGTACCAGGTCGGCCGGATACTTGGCGGCGTTCAGCGCCATCTTCTCCAGCGCGGCGGCGTGCAGGTCGACGCCGACTTGGTCGGCCAGCTGCACCAGGTAGAGCAGCACGTCGGCCAGCTCGTGGCGGATGCCGGTGCGGCGGGCGTCGTCCAGCTCTTCGTCGGCGCCGGTTTGCAGCCACTGGAAATGCTCGGCCAGTTCGGCCGCCTCCACCGTCAGCGCCATGGCCAGGTTCTTCGGCGTGTGGAACTGCCGCCAATCGCGTTCGGCGGCGAAGCGGCGGGTCAGTTCGCGCAGCGCGAGCAGGCTGTCGGTGGCGGAGGGGGCGGCGGGAGCGGTCATGGCGGGCGCGGGGCATGGGAAGTCTGGGCCCGCCATGATACCATCGCCGCTTTGCGCCGCCGCCGGCGCGCGCCCACTTACCCGATCACCTCATGCAGAATATTCTCGGCGCCATCGGGCGCTGGTACGACCGCCGCACGGCGCGCTTCAATCACCCCGCCACCCTGCGCCGCGCCGCCTGGCTGGTGCCGCTGGGCTTCGGCCTGCTGTCGCTGCTGCTTGGCCAGGACGACAACTGGGACCTGCGCAACTACCACCTGTACAACGCCTACGCGCTGCTCAACGGCCGCATCGGCTTCGACCTGTCGCCGGGTCAGTGGCAGAGCTACTTCAATCCCACGCTGGACCTGCTGTACTACGGCTTGAACCGCGCGCTGCCGCCGCCGGTGGCCGGCTTCGTCATGGGCGTGCTGCACGGCCTGAACTTCGTGCTGGTGCTGGCCATCGCGCGCCTGCTGCTGCCGGCGCCGGACGCCGCCGACCGCTATCGCCTGCCGCTGCTGCTGGCGCTGGCCGGCACGCTGGGCGCCGGCTTCCTGTCCGAACTGGGCAACTCGATGGGCGACAACATGAGCGCGCTGTGCGTGCTGGCGTCGCTGTACCTGGTGCTGCGCCACTGGCCGCGCTGGCGTGCGCTGGACCGCCGCGCGGCGGGCTGGCGTGC
>NZ_WWCX01000231.1:0-1909 GCF_009857655.1 Duganella vulcania | reverse complement strand
TCGCCGTTCAGCAGCAGCTCGGCCAGCGAGCCGCCGCTGACGGCGATTTCGTCGGCGAACAGCGGCGCCGCCGGCAGCGCCTGGCCGTCCGGCGCGCGCGGCTGGCGCCAGCAGGCCACCAGGCTCACCTGTGGATGATCGAGGAAGTAGGGCAGCATGACGGCGATCTTGTCCGGCGCCAGCGTGTCGCCGGCCGGCGCCACCGCGATGTAGGCGCCCAGCGCCAGGGCCAGGCAGTGGTTCAGGTTGTCCAGCGGCGACAGGCCGGGCGCGGGGGCGTAGCGCAGGCGGCGGTGGGCCTTCAGGTGCGGCTTGAGCAGCGGCAGGCAGGCGCCGCCTGGGCTGCTGTCGCTGACGATGATTTCGCAGTGGGCGTAGGTTTGGGCCAGTGCGCTGAGCAGCGTGGGTTCCAGCGACAGCGGATCGTCGGCGGGGATCAGGATGCTGACCAGCGGGGTCGTGCTGCCATTGCCGCGAGCGAGGGATGGAGCGCGGCCGCTATCGCGTTGGCTGCCGCTGACGTTGCTGTCGCTGCCGCTGGCGGGGTGGCCGCCGGCCGGCGCGTCGGGCGTCGCGGCGGACTGCCCTGCGTTGGCGGGGACGGCGGGCCGCATGCCTTTGGCGACGCGCAGGTACAGCCGTTCCAGGTCGGCCACCAGTTGCGGCGTGTCGAACAGCGGCGCGCTGTCGCGGTGCTTGCGCAGGCGGTTGCGCAGCCGCGCCAGTTCCTTGGGACGCTCGGCCAGGCGCACCGCGCGCGCCTCGTATTTCTGCTCGCTGGCCGTGACCAGCTCGGGCAGCCCGGCCGCGAGCAGCAGGCTGGCGCTGGTGCGGCTGGCGCTGCCTTGGCCGGTGCTGGTCAGCAGCGGCAGGCCGGTCCACAGCGCCTCGCCGGCGATGTCGGCCGACGCGTGCGGCGCGGTGTCGAGGAACAGGTCGGCGGCCAGGTAGCGCGCCGCTTGCTGGTCCGGTGCGGCTGGTTCGGCAAAGCACAGGCGCTCGCTGGGGACGCCTCGCTGCATGGCCGCCACGCGCAGGTTGTCGCGCACCGCTTCGCTGGACGATTGCAGCCACAGAACGCTGTCCGGCACTTGATGCAGCACGCGCATCCAGGTGGCGAAACGCTCCGGCGTGATGTGCTCGGGCGCGCTGAAGCAGCAGTAGACGAAGCCGGGCTCCGGCAAGCCCCAGGTGGCGCGGGCGGATGGCGCGGGCGCGGCCGGCACGGCCTTGCGCGTCGCGGACGGGGACGGCGAAGCAGACCCGGAGGACGCTGCGGAGCGGGACGACGGCGCTGGCGGTGAAAGCGAGGCGGAACAGGACATCGGTGCTGGCCGCGACGGCAGGGCAGGCCGGGACGGCGGCGCCGGCAGTGGCCGCCGGCGGTCCTGCGGCTGGAAGCAGTGCGGCAGGTACAGCGGCTGTTCGGTGTAGTGCGGCGCCAGCGCCGGCGGCAGCGTGACGGCGTCGGCCAGCACGTAGTCGATGGCGGCCATGGCGCTGGTGCCGGGCTGGCCCAGCCAGGCGATCTGCACCGGCGCCGGACGGTGCTGCAAGATCCCCGGCCGCGCGCCCGGCAGCCTGCCGTGCAGGTCGACCAGGATGTCGATCTCGTGCGAGCGGATCGCCTGCGCCGCCTCGGCGTCGCTCAGCGTGGCGATCGGCACATGCAGGTCCATGCCGCGCAGCAGGCGCTGGCGCAGCGCCGAGCCGTCCTCGGGGCTCCAGCAGAAGCCGTAGACCTCGACCAGGCCGCGATCATGCAGCTCGAACACCTCGGCCACCATCCGCCCCACCGGCTGCGCGCCGAAGCCGCACGACAGGTAGCCGACGCGCAGCTTGCGGTGGCTGTAGCCGTCGCTGTCGGCCAGCGGCGCGGGCGCCGGCGGCAGCGTGGCGCGCACCTCGA
>NZ_WWCX01000230.1:0-1924 GCF_009857655.1 Duganella vulcania | reverse complement strand
GCCTGAGCGCGCTGCTGCAGGCGCTGGAGCGCCAGGCGCGCGCCGGCCTGGCGCCGGCGCCGGACGGGGAGCTGGCGCCGCTGTTCCGCCAGGTCATGGACGAGGTGGCCCTGAGCATGGCGCGCTACGATGGCGCGGAGGAGGAGCGATGACGCCCTGGCCGCTCGCGCGCTATTCGCCGCGTGCGTGGCTGCGCGGTTTGCCGGAGGCCAGGCGCGCGCTGGCGTTGATCGGGGCGTCGCTGTTGCTGCTGCTGGCCGTCACCACGTTTGGCGTCGGCTACATCCTGCGCGGGCACGAGATCGACGACTGGCGCCAGGGGCTGGGCAATCTGTCGCGGATGCTGGCGGAGACCACGGCGCAAAGCATGGCGTCCGGCTTCGAGGTGCTCGACAGCACCACCGAGGTCGCGCAGGCGCTGCTGCGCGGCGGCGACGACGCGCACGCGCCGCTGCGCACGCGCCAGCTGTTCCAGACGCTGCGCGACATCGGCACCGGCCTGCGCCAGGTGGATGTCATCAGCCTGATCGACGCCCAGGGCGAGCTGCTCAATTTCAGCCGCTCCTATCCGGCGCCGGCCGTCAACGTGGCCGAGCGCGACTATTTCATCTGGCATCGCGACCACGCCAGCGCGGCGCCCTTCGTCAGCGCGCCGGTGCGCAACAAGGTCACGGAGCGCTGGGTGTATTACCTGAGCCGCCGGCTCAACCACGCCGACGGCAGTTTCGCCGGCGTGGTCCTGGTCGGCATCTCGGTGGATTACTTCGTCGACTATTTTCGCCGCGTCAGCCTGGGCCAGCACGCGTCGGTCTCGCTGTACCGCGACGACTACACGCTGATGGCGCGCTGGCCGCAGGCGGAAAACCTGATGGGCACCAAGGTCGCCACCGGCGTCACCCAGGCGGTCATCGCCGACGGGCTGGACGCCGATGTGCGCATCACCCGCGCGCCGCGCGTGGCCGACGGCCTGCGGCCGGTGCTGCGCATGGGCGCGGTGCGGCGGGTGCACAACTATCCGCTGATCATCAACGCCACCATCACCGAGGACCTGCTGCTGGCGGGCTGGTGGCGCAACCTGAAGCTGCTGGCGGCGGTCGCGCTGGCCGGCACGCTGGGCCTGCTGGCCGCGTTCTGGCTGGTGGGACGCCTGCTGGCCCGGCGCGCGCGCGACGCCGAACAGGCGCAGGCGCTGCAGCGCCAGGCCGACGCCGCCAACCTGGCCAAGTCGCGCTTCCTGGCCATGATGAGCCACGAGATCCGCACGCCGATGGGCGGCGTGGCCGGCATGGCCGAGCTGCTGCTGGAGACCGGACTGGATCCGGTGCAGCGCGGCTACGCGCAGAACGTCTGCCAGGGCATCGGCGAGCTGACCCATATCATCAACGACGTGCTGGACTTTTCCAAGATCGAATCGGGCCACATGCAGCTGGAGCAGCAGCCGTTCGACCCGGCCGCCCAGCTCGAGCAGGTGGCCGCGCTGCACCGCGCGGCCGCCGAGCGCAAGGGCCTGCGGCTCGAGCTCAGCGCCGGCACCGGGCCGTTGTGGGTGCGCGGCGACGCCGCGCGCCTGCGGCAGGTGCTGGGCAACCTGCTCAGCAACGCCATCAAGTTCAGCCCGTCCGGCGTGATCGCGCTGGACTACAGCGCCGAGGTCGATGGCGCGCAGACCGGCCTGTGGCGCCTGCGCTACGCCGTCAGCGACCAGGGCATCGGCATTGCCGAGGCGGCGCAGGCGCGGCTGTTCGAACCCTACACGCAGGCCGACAGCACCATCAGCGGCCAGTACGGCGGCACCGGCCTGGGCCTGGCGATCTGCAAGCGCCTGCTGGAACTGATGGGCGGGCACATCAGTTGCAGCAGCCGGCCCGGCGCCGGCGCCCGCTTCGCCATCGACCTGCCGGTGCGGCTGGCGCCCGGCGGCGCA
>NZ_WWCX01000022.1:0-80938 GCF_009857655.1 Duganella vulcania | reverse complement strand
AGCTGGCGACCGCGAGCGCCATGCCGATGCGCCAGCACGGCAGCACGCCGATGCGGCGCGCCAGCGCGGTCCACAGCGGCAGGCCGCAGGCGGCGCCGGCGAAATAGCAGCCGAGGAAGGCGCCGGCCAGCGGCGCCGCCTGCAACTGGTCGCGGATGAAGAACAGCGCCAGCGTGGCCGGCAGCGACACCGAGCACGCGTTCAGGAAGTACGGACCGAGCAGGCGCAGGAAGGCGCGGTTCGATGCCATGCGGCGCAACGCGCTGCGCCAGCCGTTGGGCTGCGGTGTGGCATGCGGCCACGCCGGCGCCAGTTTCAGCAGCGCCAGCAGGGCGGCCAGCAGCAGCGCGGCAAACGCCAGGCTGTACAGCGCCATGCCGGCCGGGATGCGGTCGGCGTCGCCGCTGAGGATGGTGGCCGGGATCACGCTGGCGATGAGCATGCCCGCCAGCCCCGCGCCTTCGCGCCAGGCCGAGGCCGACAGCAGGGCGCCCCCGCCGCCGTCCAGGCTCGCGCCCCACGTCAGGTAGGCGATGTTGAGCATGCTGTGGGCGCTGTAGGCCAGCACCAGCATGGCGCCCAGCCACAGGGCCGCCGGGATGGCCGAGGCGGGCGGCTGCCACAGTCCGGCGAAGGCCAGCGCCAGCACCACGCCGCCCAGCAGCATCCAGCGCGCGATGCCGTGGCGCAGGCGGTCGATGAGGTGGCCCTGCAGCGGATCCTGCACGGTGTCGAGCAGGCGCGCGGCGAACAGCACCCAGCCCAGCGTTGCCAGCGCCACGCCGCGCTGCATGGAATAGTACGCGGCCACTTGCACGTAGACGGGCAGCGCGGCCATCGCCAGCGGCAGGCCGAGCAGGCCGTAGGCGGCCAGGCGCCAGCGTGGCGGCGGGGCCGGCGTCATGGCGGGTTTCCCATCAGCTTGCGGCGCAAGCCCTGGTCGCGGGTCTGCTCGTCGAGCCAGATGCCAAAGAAGGCGCGCGCCAGACGCAGGTCGTCGATGTCCGCCAGCAGGCGCTGTTGGTTGTAGAAGCGCATGCCGCGTCCCGGCGCATACACGCCGATCAACTCGTCGCCGGGCGCCACATCGGTGAACGCGCGGTTCAGCACCTTGTCCCATTGCGCCAGCGTGGCGGCGTCGATGGCGGCGCCGTTCAGGCGCTGGATTTCGTCCAGGCTGGTTTGCACCAGCCGCTCGCGGCTGATGCTGCGGTAGTAGTGCAATTGCAGCGCGAAGCCGCGCTCCGGCTGGAACGGCCGCTGCTCGGCCCACAGCGTGGCCTGATAGATGCGGAAGCCCAGCCAGCGCAGTTCGCCATTGCCCAGCGCCTCGGCGCGGGGCAGCTCGTCGCGCCAGCCGCCGGCGCGGCATGGGACGCTCGCCAGCGCGCAGCACAGCAGGGCGCACAGCAGCAGCCAGGGCCGGACGCGATCAGGCCTTTTGCAGCAGGAATTGGACAACATCGGTACGCCCCTCGTCAAAGGCCGCCTCGCAATAGGCGAAGTACATCTCCCAGATCCGCATGAAATGCTCATCGAAGCCCAGCCCGGCAATCTGATGCTGGTGCTGGCGGCATTGCGCGTCCCAGCGGCGCAGCGTTTCCGCGTAGTCGCGGCCGAAGGCGTGGCGCTCGACCGGGCGCAGGCCGCAGCGGCCAGCCAGCCGCTCGAAGCGCTCGACGCTGGGCAGCATGCCGCCGGGGAAGATGTACTGCTGGATGAAATCTGCACTGCTGCGGTAGCGCGGGAAGTACTGTTCGCCGATGGTGATCGACTGCACCAGCGCCTGCGCGCCAGGCTTGAGGCGCGCCTGCACCGTGCGGAAGAACTGCGGCCAGTATTGCTCGCCGACGGCCTCGAACATTTCGATCGACACCACGGCGTCGTACTCGCCGTGCAGATCGCGGTAGTCGCACAGTTCCAGCTGGACCAGCTCGGTCAGCCCCTGCGCCTGCACGCGGCGCTGCCCCACCTCCAGCTGCGACGGCGAGATCGTCACGCCATGCACGTGGATGCCCTGCCGCCCCGCCAGCTCGGCAAAGCCGCCCCAGCCGCAGCCGATCTCCAGCACGCGCTGGCCGGGACGCAGCTGCAGCGTGTCGATGATGCGCTGGTACTTGCGCTGCTGCGCGGTGTGCAGCGGCAGGGTGTAGTCGCCGTCGAACAGCGCGCTGGAGTAGGTCCAGCTGGGATCGAGCCACAGCCGGTAGAAGTCGTTGCCGATGTCGTAGTGGGCGTGGATGTTGCGCTGGCTGCCCTGGCGCGTGTTGGGACGCAACCAGTGCAGCAGCCGGTACCAGCAGCGCGCCAGCGCGCCGCCGAACATCAGCTGCTCCAGCGACGCCTCGTTGCGCAGCGCCAGCCGCAGCAGCGCGGTCAGGTCGGGCGTGTCGGCCCAGCCGGCAGCGTAGGCTTCGGCAAAGCCGATATCGCCCGCGCGCAGGATGCGCTGGCAGGCGCGCCAGTCGTTCAGCTTGAGCGTGGCGCCGCTGGACGCATGGGCGTCGCCGAACACCATGCGGGTATTGCAGGGCGTGATCAGCTCCAGGTGGCCATGGCGGATATGGCCGAGCATCGCCAGGAACAGCCGGGCGCCGGCGGGCGCCGACAGCGCGGCGGTGGATACGGTGGACTTCATCGGGCAGTCTCCTGGTGCACGGTGGTGGGGTGGTCGGGGGCGGGCGGCTTGCTGAACCATGGCACGCGCTTCAGCCACAGCCTCAGCGCCTGCCAGTGGATGCGGAACACAATGCCCAGCCCCAGCAGCGGATAGCGCAGCAGGGCGCCAGCCACGGCGCGACCGGTCATGGGCACGGGGCGGCCGCTGAGCGCGGTCCTGAGCAGCGGGCCGTCGCCATCGTCATAGTCGAGGCCGGTGCAGTGGCTGGCGCCGTCGAGCCGGAAGCGGAAACGGTAGTGTCCGCGCACGGCGCAGAACGGCGACACGTGCAGCTGCTTGTCGGCGGTGGCCGTGGCCGTGCCGCCGGCGCTGTGGGCCACGCGCATCAGGTAGCGGTGGGTCTCGCCAAAGGTGTTGTTGACCTCGGCCAGCACGGCGCACAGCCGGCCCGCCGCATCATGGCAGTGCCAGAAGCTGACCGGATTGAAAACATAACCGGCCACGCGCGGGAAGGTCTGCAGCCAGATCTCGCCGTCGGCCTCGATGCGGTGCTCGCGCAGCAATGCGCGCATCCATTGTTCCAGGCTGCTGCCGTCGCGCGGACCGTAGTCGCGGCGGCGGACCGACAGCGGCCGCCAGCAGTCCACGCCGAACCAGCGCGTGCCGCACTCGTCCAGCCGGGCCAGGTTCAGGCGCACGTAGAACAGCGGGTAGACGAAGCGGTGCGGCGCCGGACGCAGGCGCGCGTGCATCACCTGGCCGTGGACCAGCTCGGCGGCGGGGCGGCTCACGGCAGCGTCGTCCAGGCAGGGGCCGCGTCGAATGCGGCCGCGATGCGCAAGGCCGACTTCAGGCCGTCCTCGTGGAAGCCGTAGCCGGTCCAGGCGCCGGCGTACCAGATGCCGCCGTCGCCCTGGATCTGGGGCAATTGCTGCTGCGCGCGCACGGTGGACTGGTCCATGATCGGGTGGTCATATTCGAATTTGGCCAGCAGCTTGTCCGCGGCCGGCGGCGTGTGCGGGTTGAGCGTGACGATCACCGGCGTGGCGAACGGCAGCGCCTGCAACTGGTTCAGCCAATAGCTCACGCACACGGGCCGCTGCCCGGCCGATGCCGCGCCGGACAGATAGTTCCAGGCCGACCAGACCTTGCGCCGCCGCGGCATCAGCCGCGCATCCGTGTGCAGCCAGGCGGTGTTGGGCTGGTATCGCACGGCGCCGAGGATGGCGCGCTCTGTCTCGCTGGCCTCGGGCAGCAGCGCCAGCGTGTTGGGCGCGTGCGTGGCCATCACCACGGCATCGAAATCTTCGCTGCCGGCGCTGCCGCGCGCGACTTCGAGGCGGCCGCCACGGCGCCGCACCGAGTGCACCGGCGTGCGCAGCCGCACGTCCGGCAGCACGGCGGCGATCCGCTCGACATAGTTGCGTGCGCCTCCCGCGACGGTGCGCCACTGCGGGCGGTCGTTGACCTGCAACAGCGCGTGGTTGAGGCAGAAGCGCAGGAAAGTCGCGGCCGGGAACTGCAGGATATCGTTCGGCGAGCTGGACCAGATCGCCGCCGCCATCGGCAACAGGTAGGCATCGCGGAAGCGCGCGCCGTAGCCCTGCTGCTGCAACAGCTGTCCCAGCGTCAGGCCGGTCTGGTTCGACAGTTCAAGAAAGCGCTCGGCGTTGCGGTTGAAGTGCAGGATGTCCCACAGCATGCGCAGGAAGGAAGGAGAACCCAGGTTGGCGCGCTGCGCGAACACGGTGTCGAGGCTGGTGCCGGCCCATTCCAGCGCGCCGTCCGCCATCGACACGCCGAACGACATGTCGCTGGCGATGCTGGCCACGCCGAGCTCGTCGAACAGCGCCACCAGGTTGGGATAGGTGTGCTCGTTGTAGACCAGGAAGCCGGTGTCGACCCCGTGGCTGCGGCCCTCCAGCATCACGTCGACGGTGTGGGTGTGGCCGCCGAGATAGTCCGCCGCCTCGAACAGCACCACGTCGTGCTTTCGGCTGAGGAAATAGGCGCTGGCCAGGCCGGAGATGCCGGAGCCGATGATGGCAATGCGTTTGCGTGGCGGTGTCATGTCGTTATGATGGTTATATTCTGGCCGTCTCTGTACCGGCGTGCTAATATTACTACCATCACATAACAAAAGCTACTGATTAGTAGCGGAAATTTACCAATGAGTATTCTTCCCAGATTAAGCTTTAAGAATCAAGCATTTAAGCTGCGCGAGAACGCCATCCTCGATGCCGCGACGGCGGTGTTGAGCCAAAAAGGCTACGACTTGATGACCATGGACGACGTCGCCGGCGCGGTGGGCATCTCCAAACCCAGCCTGTACAAGCACTTCAAGTCGAAGGAGGAGCTGGTGGGCGAGGCGCTGATCCGCCTGCTGGACGGCGCGCTGGATTACGTGGCGGCGATTGATCCGGCGCTCAGTCCGGTGCAGAAATTGTCGGCCCTGCTGGAATGGGCGCTGCGGGTGCGCCTGGACGGCGGCCTGCCGTTCCTGCCGTCCACCAGCCCGCACGTGCGGGACATGCTGATCCGGAATGTAAAGTATATGCTGCGGGTGATGAAACTGAACCGGCAGCTGGAGGCCCTGGTAAAGCAGGCGCAGCAGCAGGGACAGCTGAACCGCGAACTGCCCACCGACGTCATCCTGTTCAGCTACTACGCGCGCACCTGCGACCCGGCCGTCGAATATCTGCAAAAATACAGCAAGATGGAAGCCGACGACATCGTGCGCCACATGCTCAAAGTGTCGTTCGAGGGCTTCCGGTGACATAGGAGAGCCGGATGCCGGCAAGCGAACATGAAGTCATCATTATCGGCGGCGGCCCCACGGGGCTGATGCTGGCGGCCGAGCTGGCCCTGGCCGGCGTGGACGTGGCCATCGTCGAGCGCAAGCCAACGCAGGAGCGCGTCGGCGGACGGGCCGGCGGCTTGCATGCGCGCACGCTCGAAGTGCTGGACCAGCGCGGCATCGTGAACCGCTTCCTCGCGCTGGGCAAGACGCACCCCAAGGTCAGCTTTCACGCAGCGCTGGACATCGGCGACTTCCCGACCCGGCATAACTACCTGCTCGCGCTGCCGCAGGAGCGGAGCGAACGTCTGCTCGCGGCGTGGGTCGAGGAATTGAAGGTGCCGGTCTATCGCGACCGGGAGATGCTGGACTTCGCCTGTGACGAGCACGGCGTCGATATCACGACGGCGCAGGGCGCCATGCGCGCAGGCTGGCTGGTGGGCTGCGACGGCGGGCGCAGCCGCGTGCGCAAACTGGCCGGCATCGGTTTTCCCGGCTGGGACGCATCCACCTCCTGGATCATCGCCGAGGTGAAGATGACAGGCAAGCCCGTGCTCGGCTTCCACGAGGACGCATCCGGCCGCCACGCGATGTCGATGATGGAGGATGGCGAAACGGTCGGCGTGGTGCTGGCGGGACGCGATCCGCACGCCAAGGGCGAGCCGTCGCTGGAGGAGCTGGCGTCTGGCCTGCAAGACATTTATGGGACCGATTTCGGCGTCCACTCGCCCACATGGCTGTCCCGCTTCAATGACGCCACGCGCCAGGCCGACACCTACCGCAAGGGCCGCGTGCTGCTGGCCGGTGACGCCACGCATATCCATCCACCGCTGGGCGGACAGGGCCTCAACCTCGGCGTACAGGACGCCGTCAATCTCGGCTGGAAGCTGGCGCAGGTGGTGAAGGGCGTTTCGCCTGCCACCCTGCTCGACACGTACCAGGCCGAGCGCCACCCGGCCGCTGCGCGCGTGCTGCGCAACACCATCGCACAGGGCGTGCTGCGAAGGACGGATGAACGCATTGCCGTCCTCGGCGAATTCGTCGCGGAGATGCTGGCGATGGACGAGCCGCGCAAGCGCTTCGGCGGAATGATCTCGGGTCTCGACATCCGCTACGACCTTGGCGAAGGCCACCCGCTACTGGGCCGCCGCATGCCCGACCTGGACATCGAGACGGCCGCCGGGCCGACTCGCGTCTACGCATTGCTGCATGATGCGCGGCCGGTGCTGCTCAACTTCGGCGCCCCGGTCAGGCTTGGTGGCGATCACGTCAAGCAAATCGACGCAAGCTTCCACGGGGTCTGTGAATTGCCGGTCGCAGGCGAGGTGCAGCTGCCGGCCGCGATACTGATACGGCCGGACGGCCATGTGGCGTGGACCGGCAACGCAGGGGACGCCAGCCTGCCGGAGGCGATAGAGCGCTGGTTTGGCGGAACGCGGTCTCAGGAGGCTGCAGCGTCGACTGGAAAGCCGTAGTCCGGCTGTGCGTTATCCGGCATCCACGGCCAGTTGGAGCGCTTGGGGATAGCCCGCCTGGCCGCGGCGAATTCCTCTTCGGTGAGAAATATGCCAAAGAGATCATTGCCGCCGTTGAGCGCGTAGAAGCGGTGAGAAGAATTTTTCAGCCTGGCATTCACGATCTGGAAGAAGGCGACGGTAGCGCGTTCCCAGCCATCTTCGTTGTGTACCCCATCGTTCACTTCCCAGATGACATATCGCTGGTCACCGGCGTACACCGAGTATCCAATCCCGTCGTCGTCGATAACTTCCCTGACCTCAAGCGGGGAAGGCGAATACGGTTCAAGCCGCGCCGACAACTCCGTGTACGCCGTCAGGATGCCCTGTTCCGCCAATCTTTCAGCATCCAGGTGGACGAGCTGTTCGTAGTCCAGCGGATTGGCAGGTAAGGCAACGTCGCTGCGTCCAAACAATGACTTGATGCGATTGATGAGAGGGGCCATGAGAGCCTTTGGTTGTGGCAGGACGATTTGCACCGTTTCATTGCATCATTTTTGACGCCACCCAAATCGAAGCCGCAACGCAAAAGTAACAATGCCAAGTGTATCCCTTAAATTTATATGGAGGCACACATGGCAACCGATGCATATCTGCAAATCGACGGCATCAAGGGCGAGTCAGCCGACGCGGCTCACCAAGGCTGGATCGAGGTATCCAGCGCTCATTTTGGCGTCATGCAACCCCGAAGCGCGACAGCGTCGACGGGCGGCGGACACACGGCCGAACGCTGCGAACACCGCACGATTTCGCTGACCAAGCTGGTTGATATCGCCTCTCCGATTCTCATGCAGACATGCTCAATGGGCAGGACTATTCCCAGAGCAAAGCTTGAGTTTTTACGAGCCGACGGCGACGGTCAGCGCGTAAAGTACTACGAGGTTGAGCTGGAAAACGTGATCATCTCCAACATCGATCAAGTGCTGGGGGACGGCAATCTTCTGCATGATGAGATTGGATTGAGCTACTCCAGGGTGAAGTGGAAATACACCCAACAGAAGATTGCCGGGGGCGCCGCTGGCAACACCGCTGGCGGCTGGTGCCTGGCAAGTAACAAGTGCGTGTAGGGAGGAATGGCCATGTCGATCGGCGTTCCAATCCAACCGAAAGAGTCACGAGGTTACTACATGCTACCCCAGGCCCCTGAAGACGCGGGCTACTACGTATATGGAACCCTCCACGATGTGCCAGGTACCGGCCATCTGGCGCAGTATGCACATCCTAACTTGCTCACACTGATCTTTCAGATTGAGCGTGAATGGCAGGCCATGTGTGACCGGAAATTCGGCATCGGGAACATCAGCATCGACGCTGGTGTCGCCTACGACAACCATAAATCGCATCAGAAAGGCATCGAGATGGATTGCCGGCCAGTTCGCAACGATTACATGACGGGGCAAGGTGCGCGCTGCACCTACCGGGACAAGGAGTACGATCTTGAGGCCACTATCAATCTGATTCGCCTGTTTGTTGAGCACCCGCGGATCAAGATCGTTTACTTCAACGACGAGCGGGTACAAAAGGCGCTGGGCGGGGCCCGCGTCAGATCGCTCATCGGCCACAACAACCACTTCCACGCCGAGCTTTGGCCGAGGTATGCATCATGAGCGCGCGCAAGATGCTCATCGTTGCGGCACTTGTTCTGTACTCGCCAATCCAGGCGGCGGATAAGCCCGAGCCCCAGAGTTTTGGCCAGAAGCCGCTGAAGGGCGACTACTGGATATACGGCGGCGAACTCGGTGATACGGTGCCCCCAACGAAGAAAGACCGGAAGGTGGCTTTCACTTTCAAGGAACCACTCGCAAAAGATCTATTCGAGCAGATCGGGCCTGACAGGAAGGATGCCTGCGGAGCAGCTCCTGATCACCGGATACGAGAAAGGGGGGACCTCTCATGCACTTGGGACAAGCGCGATGGGTACATTTGCTATTTCGGGTTGGATGTACCGACTGGTAAAAGTACTTATGGGTCAATCTGCTGACAGGAGGGCAAGGCCGCCAGCGCCGAGCTATCGCTGTACCGGATCTGCCATGCTCAACCCCCTGTCGCTAATCGACAGGCGCGCCGGGGGCATGCGCAGTACCACTTCCAGATTGGCCCGCGCGGTGTCGCGGATGTGTGCTGCGACCTCTGGGGGCTGAGGGTTCTGCTGCTCCGACTTGTGCGCCAGCGCCATGAAGGTTCCTATCATCGCGGTCTGCTCATACAGGTTGCGCAGTTGCGCGGCATCGACGCGCCGCAGCGCGGTCTGCATCGATGCCTGCTCGCGCAACTGTTGAGCCACGGTCCGGAAAGCGTCGTCAGACACGTCGACGCCGTTCAGCACCATGTAGTTCCCGACGAGGAAGGCGGCGAGACTGCCGGCCATGTCGCGCTCCGGCAGCCCCAGTTTCTTCTCAAGCTGGGTGTAGACGTCCATGGAGCGCCGATAGGCTTGCTCCATTTGCGGACGCTGCTCGACCGGAAAGCGTGTCGCGAGCTCGTGCGCATTTGCCGCCACGGCCGCACGCGCCGGCGCCTTTATCGGCGAGTCTGCCGGCACCTGCGGCTTTGCGGTCGCCGGTTTGGCGGGACCGTGATAGTTGGGTATTGGCACGCGCAGGTCTGGCTGCGGCCAGACCTGGAAGCAGCACCCAAATCCGGCCAGCTGCGCGTTGGCGTGCGGTGCAACGCCCGTTAACAAGACTAGACTCAACAGCAAGGTTCGCATGTGCATTCCTCGTATGATGGGTGCTGCTTATTTTAGACCGTTGCCACCTCGGTGATCTACTTACTCAACCGTCACCGACTTGGCCAGGTTACGCGGCTTGTCCACATCGGTGCCGCGTGCCAGCGCCGAGTGGTAGGCCAGCAGCTGCAGCGACACCACGTGCAGGATCGGCGACAGCAGGCCGTAGTGTTCCGGCAGACGGATCACATGCACGCCTTCGCCCGAGGTGATGCGCGAGTCGACGTCGGCGAACACGTACAGCTGGCCGCCGCGCGCGCGCACTTCCTGCATGTTGGACTTCAGCTTCTCGATCAGCGCGTCGTTCGGGGCGATGGTCACGACCGGCATTTCTTCCGTCACCAGCGCCAACGGGCCGTGCTTCAGTTCGCCCGCAGGATACGCTTCGGCGTGGATGTAGGAAATTTCTTTCAGCTTCAGCGCGCCTTCCAGCGCGATCGGGTAGTGCATGCCGCGGCCCAGGAACAGCGCGTTTTCCTTGCGGGCGAAATCTTCCGACCAGGCGATGATCTGCGGCTCCAGCGCCAGCACGGCGGAAATCGCAACCGGCAGGTGGCGCATGGCTTTCAGGTGCTGCTCTTCTTCGGCGTCGGTCAGGCGGCCATTGACTTGCGCCAGCGACAGGGTCAGCAGGAACAGCGCGGCCAGCTGCGTGGTGAAGGCCTTGGTCGAGGCCACGCCCACTTCCACACCGGCGCGGGTGATGTAGGCCAGCTTGCACTCGCGCACCATGGCGCTGGTGGAGACGTTGCAGATCGTCAGCGTGTGCTCCATGCCCAGGCTGCGTGCGTGCTTGAGCGCGGCCAGCGTGTCGGCGGTTTCGCCGCTTTGCGAGATCGTCACCACCAGCGTGTTCGGGTGCGGCACGCTGTCGCGGTAGCGGTATTCGCTGGCGATCTCGACGTTGACCGGGATCTTGGCCACCGATTCGATCCAGTACTTGGCGGTCAGGCCGGAGTAGTAGCTGGTGCCGCAGGCCAGGATCAGCACGCGGTCGATCTGCTTGAAGACGTTGTAGGCGCCGTCGCCGAACAGTTCCGGCATGATGCCGGTGACGCCTTCGAGCGTGTCGCCGATGACGCGCGGCTGTTCGAAGATTTCCTTCTGCATGTAGTGGCGGTATGGGCCCAGCTCGGCCGCGCCGGTGTGCGCCTGCACGGTCTTAGCTTCGCGCGTGACCGGCTTGCCGTCGCTGTCGACGATCCAGGTGCGCGCCAGTTGCAGGTCGACCACGTCGCCTTCTTCCAGGTAGATGATCTGGTCGGTGGTGCCGGCCAGCGCCATCGCGTCCGAGGCGACGAAGTTTTCGCCCTGGCCCAAGCCGACGATCAGCGGCGAGCCTTGGCGCGCGGCCACCACGCGGTGCGGTTCTTCACGAGCGAACACGGCGATCGCGTAGGCGCCGTGCAGGCGCTTGACGGCTTGCTGGACGGTGTCGAACAGGTCGCCGTTGTACATGTGGTCGACCAGGTGGGCGATCACTTCGGTGTCGGTCTGGCTCTGGAAGACGTAGCCGAGCGCGGTCAGTTCGGCGCGCAGTTCGTCGTGGTTTTCAATGATGCCGTTGTGGACCAGGGCGATGCGCGCCTGTTCGGTGGTCGGCGAGAAGTGCGGGTGGGCGTTGTGCGACGCCGGCGCGCCGTGCGTGGCCCAGCGGGTGTGGGCGATGCCGGTGAAGCCTTGCATGCCGACTTCGGCGATCTGCTTTTCCAGGTCGGCCACGCGCGAGGTGCTGCGCGAGCGCTGCAACTGGCCATCCACGTGCAGCGCGACGCCGCACGAGTCGTAGCCGCGGTATTCCAGGCGCTTGAGGCCTTCGATCAGGATGGGGGTGATGTTGCGTTGCGCTACCGCGCCGACGATGCCGCACATAGAAAACCTCGCTAAAAATAAGTGTAGCCATGCTAGAGCATGACTTCTGAAATATGCTTTCTAAATCCTGTATATTTTGGAATATTCTTTCACTGCTGTTGATGTGTGAAATATTATTTCATTTTTGAGGAATATTTTTATGGATGAGATAGATCGTCGCATTTTGAATGCGCTGCAAGTTGATTCGTCACAAACAAACAGCGAGCTGGCGCTGGCGGTCCACGTCTCCGCGCCGACGTGTTTGCGGCGAGTCAAGCATCTGACCGAGAGCGGGGTGATCCAGCGCCAGGTGGCCATCGTGGCGCCGGAGAAGGTAGGGCCCAGCCTGACGGCGATTGTGGAGATCTCGCTGGATGTCCAGGCGGCCGAGCGCATGGCCGAGTTCGAGGCCCACGTGGCGGGCGAAGACGCCGTGCTGCAGTGCTACCGCGTGGCGCCGGGACCGGATTTCGTGCTGGTCGTCCAGGTGGCGGACATGCCGGCCTACCACGCGCTGGCGCACCGCCTGTTCGCCACGCAGACCAATGTGCGCAACGTCAAAGCCTACTTTTCCACCTTCCGCAGCAAATTCGAGACGCGAATCGCGGTTTAGCAGGTTATCCCGGGCTTGTTCAACGGCTTCTGCACAGGTTTATCCACACCGGAGTAATGATGGGAAATGTTTTCCCGTCTTTTCCACGGCTTTTCCAAGGGCTATGCACGGGCTTATACCCAACCTTATCCACAGTAAATAGTTATCCTGATTTACTCACATGATTTCCCACAGGCTTATCCACACCACGGGCTGAAGCGTGGCTGCATGCCGTCGCGAAGGGTGGCTTTTCTCCTGCTAGCATAGTTGTGCAACTGTTTTCCCCGGCTTATACGCGGCTTTTTCACCGCTTATCCGATGGCTTCTCCACATCGTTATCCACAAATAAAAAAAGCCGGGACATGTCCCGGCTTCCTGTGGAGCGTGATGCTGTTACTTCGGCTTTTTGACCGGGCGGCTCCAGTTTTCGACCGTGAGCTGGCGTGCGCGGGAAATCGTCAGCTTGCCGGCTGGCGCATCCTTGGTCAGCGTGGTGCCCGCGCCCAGCGTGGCGCCCTTGCCGACCGTTACCGGTGCCACCAGCTGGCTGTCGCTGCCGATGAAGGCGTCGTCTTCGATGACGGTGCGGAACTTGTTGGCGCCGTCGTAGTTGCAGGTGATGGTGCCGGCGCCGATGTTGACGCGCGAGCCGATCGTCGCGTCGCCGATGTAGGCCAGGTGGTTGGCCTTGCTGTGCGCGGCGACCTGGCCATTTTTGATTTCAACGAAGTTACCCACATGCACATCCTCCGCCAGCACGGTGCCGGGGCGCAGGCGCGCGTACGGGCCGATGATGGAAACTTCGCCCACCACCGCCTCTTCGATATGGCAGAACGGCTTGATCTGGGCGCCGGCCAGGATGCGGGAATTGACGATCACGCAATGCGGCCCGACGCGCACGCCATCGGCCAGCTCGACCTTGCCTTCAAACACGCAGCCGACGTCGATGGTGACGTCGCGGCCGCAGACCAGCTCGCCACGCACGTCGATGCGGGCAGGGTCCATCAGCGTCACGCCCTGCTCCAGCAGTTTCAAGGCGATGTTGGCCTGGTGGATGCGTTCCAGCTCGGCCAATTGCACCTTGCTGTTCACGCCAGCCACTTCCCACTGCGCCGACGGCTGGGCGGAAACGACCGGCACGCCATCGGCCACCGCCATGGCGACGATGTCGGTCAGGTAGTACTCGCCCTGGGCGTTGTTGTTCTTCAGCGCGCCCAGCCATTGCTTCAGGCGCGCGGTCGGCACCACCATGATGCCGCTGTTGATCTCCTTGATGGCGCGTTCGGCTTCGTTGGCGTCTTTTTGCTCGACGATGCGGACGATTTCGCCGTTTTCACGGACGATGCGGCCGAGCCCGAAAGGATCGTCCTGCACCACGGTCAGGATGCCCAGCTTGTCCTTGCCGGCCACATCCACCAGCGCCTGCAGCGAGGCGGCGGTGGTCAGCGGCACGTCGCCGTACAGGATCAGGGTGGCGGCGCTGTCGTCCAGCTCGGGCAGGGCCTGCATGACCGCGTGGCCGGTGCCCAGTTGCGGTTCCTGCAGCGCGGTGGCCACTTTTTCCGGCTGAGCAGCCAGCATCTCCAGCACGGCTGCGCCGCCGTGCCCGTAAATCACGCATAATTGGCTGGCAGACAGGCTACGCGCCGTATCCAGAACGTGTGACAGCAGCGGCTTGCCCGCCAATGGATGCAACACTTTCGGCAGCGCGGATTGCATGCGTTTGCCCATGCCGGCTGCGAGGATAACTACGTTCATAGGTGCCAAGTCAAAGAGAGTTAATCAAAGCGAAAGTTTAACATGCCAAATATCCACAGCCGCGCACTGCGCCGCCTTTTGCTGGTGATCCTGCTGGCCGTCCTGGCCGGCTGCAGTTCGCTGCGCCTGGCCTACAACCACGGCGATACGCTGCTGTACTGGTGGCTGGACGCCTACGTCGACCTCAACTCCGATCAAAAGACCTGGGTCAAGCGGGATATCGACGAGCTGTTCCGCTGGCATCGCAAGACCCAGCTGCGCGACTACGCGCAAATCCTGCAAACCGCGCAGCGCCAGCTGGCCGGCACCCCGACAACAGCCGACCTGATCGGCGATTACGACGAGGTCAAAAGCCGCACGCAATTGCTGCTGTTCAAGGCGCTGCCGGAACTGGCCGACCTGGTGCGTTCGCTGCAGCCGGACCAGATCGCCACGCTGGAAAAGAAATTCGCCGCCAACAACGCCGAGTTCCGCAAGAAGAACATGAAGGGCGACCTGGATGCCCAGCTGAAGTTCCGCTATAAAAAATCGATGGAGCAGTTCGAACTGTGGTTCGGCAACTTCAGCCCGGAGCAGGAAGCGCAGATCCGCAAGGCCTCCGACGCGCGGCCGCTGGACAACGACATCTGGCTGGACGAGCGCATGCGCCGCCAGAAAAACATCCTGGCGCTGGTGCAGAAGGTGCAGCGCGAAAAGCTGAACAAGGAAGCGACGATGGCGCTGATCCACACGCTGATCAGGGACACCTTCGAGCGCCTCGAACATTCCGAGCGCAAGCAGTTCTTCGACGCTTACGAAGCCTCCACGGCCCAGCTGGTCCTGACCGTCGTCAAGATCGCCACGCCGGCCCAGAAAGCCCACGCGCAGAAGCGCATGCAGGGCTGGATCGACGACTTCAACAGCCTGGCGGCGGAACCCCGCTAAGGCCCATATGGTATAGTGGCCCCTGTTGAATCAATGACTTAGAACACAGCCACATGCCAAAGAAGCCCGCCAGCAAAACAGCGAAACCCGCCAAAGTCCCGGTCCACGGTCCCCAGCACAGCAACCAGGTGCGCATCATCGGCGGCGCCTGGAAGCGCACGCCGCTGCTAGTGCTGAGCGCCTCCGGCCTGCGCCCGACGCCGGACCGCGTGCGCGAGACCGTGTTCAACTGGATCAATCACCAGCGCGACGGCTATTGGGCCGACGCCCAGGTGCTGGACTTGTTCGCCGGCAGCGGCGCGCTGGGTTTCGAAGCGGCCAGCCGCGGCGCGCAATCGGTGACGATGATCGACACCGTGGTGCCGGTGGTGCGCCAGCTGGAAGACATCAAGGCCAAGCTGAAGGCCGAGAACGTGCAGATCATGCGCGCCGACGCGCTGGCAGTGGCCCAGTCGGCCGCCGCGCGCGGCCAGAAGTACGACCTGATCTTCCTCGATCCGCCGTACCAGCAGGAGTTTCTTGAACGCTGCCTGCCGCTGTGCACGCGCATTCTGAAGGAGGGCGGCCTGATCTACGCCGAATCCGGCCTGGCGCTGGCGTTCGACGAGGGCGAGGTGCCGGAATGGATGGCGCCGTGGGAAGTGATCCGGGCTGACAAGGCCGGGATGGTGTTCTATCATTTGTTGAAGCACAAGGCCCCCTAAACGCCCGTATTTGCCGTCAAATAGAGCCCAAGCAGCCCCAAATTAAGGCAGAAAGGGTTTTTCAGGCATAATGCGCGTTCTATATTGGTGCACTGCAAGGAGCCGCGATGGTAGTAGCCGTTTATCCAGGAACTTTTGATCCGCTGACCCGTGGTCACGAAGATCTGGTGCGTCGCGCATCCGGTCTGTTCGACACGCTGGTGGTGGGCGTGGCCGACAGCAAGAACAAGAAACCGTTCTTCTCGCTGGAAGAGCGCCTGACCATCGCCAACGAAGTCCTGGGCCACTATCCGAACGTCAAGGTCGAGAGTTTCTCCGGCCTGCTGAAAGATTTTGTGCGCGAGCATGACGCCCGCGTCATCGTGCGCGGCCTGCGCGCCGTGTCCGACTTCGAGTACGAGTTCCAGATGGCGGGCATGAACCGCTACCTGCTGCCGGACGTCGAAACCCTGTTCCTGACCCCGTCCGACCAGTACCAGTTCATCTCCGGCACCATCGTGCGCGAGATCGCGGTGCTGGGCGGCGACGTATCGAAGTTTGTTTTCCCATCGGTCGACCGCTGGCTGCAAAAGAAAATTGCCGCCAACAACGCCGCCGAGCAATAAGCGAGTTCCAGCATGGCCTTGATGATCACCGACGACTGTATCAATTGCGACGTTTGCGAGCCGGAGTGCCCGAACGACGCCATCTACATGGGCGCTGAAATTTACGAAATCAATCCGGACAAGTGCACCGAATGCGTCGGCCATTTCAATGAGCCGCAATGCCAGCAGGTGTGCCCGGTCAGCTGCATCCCCTTCAATCCCGCCTGGCGCGAGAGCGAAGACCAACTGCGCGAAAAATTCGAGCGTTTGCAGGCCGCCAAGGCCTGACGAGCCTAAAAAAGCATGACCGTGCGGCCAATTTGCGCCGCAGTGCGTTTTTGCGCTACTCCCGGTGGTATATTCCAGCAACGCCCGCATCGCGGGCGAAGACGCTGGCATTTACCATCCTCGGAGACAATTCATGAATCGCAGAAATATCATCAAGAGCCTGATGGCCGCCGCCTTCCTGGCCGGCAGCTTCAGCCTGCCCGCATTTGCCGCCGTGGAAGTGGCCGGCGTCAAATTCGACGACAGCATCAATGTCGCCGGCAAAGAACTCAAGCTCAACGGCGCGGGCCTGCGGACCAAGGTGATCTTCAAGGTCTACGCCGCCGGCCTCTACCTGACCGAGAAGAAAACCTCCGTGCCGGACGTGCTGGCCACGCCGGGCCCGCGCCGCGTGGCGATCACGATGCTGCGCGAGGTGAGCTCGGAAGACTTCGGCAAGGCCTTCATGGAAGGCCTGAACAACAACACCGACAAGAACGAGCGCAGCAAGATCCTGCCGCAGACGATGAAGTTCGGCGAAGTGTTCGCGCAGATCCAGACGCTGAAAAAGGGCGACCAGCTGACGCTGGACTGGACCCCGGGCGAGGGCACGCAGTGCTATCTGAACGGAAAGAAAATCGGGGAATTGATGCCGGACGTGGCGTTCTACAATGCCGTGCTGCGCATCTGGCTGGGTGATAAGCCGGTCGACAGCTCGCTGAAGCCCGCCCTGCTGGGCGAGAAGTAATGTTGCGGCGCGGTACCGGAGGCCGGTACCGCTGCTGAATATTTAGGCACGCGAGGCCATGGCGCGCAATTCAGCGGCGTGGCTCGGGTCGCCTTCCATGGAATTGAGCATGCGCTTGAGCATCATTGCATCGCGCATCTGGCGGCGCTGCAACTGCTCTTCCTTGCTGCGCTTGGGTTTAACGACCAGCACGGCTGCGCGCACCAGGCCGCGCAGCAGCGGTTTGAACAGGACGGCCAGCGCGCACACGACGCCGCTTGCCAGCGCCAGCTCACCGGCGGCGATCAAGGAAATATTCTGTACGACTGAGATGATGGTAGACATGTTGTTATACTGCATTTAGAATCAAGTGTAACTATAGTGCAGCGCAACATAAGTATCCAATTTACTTCCCCGATAACAATTATTCGTTTGGTGAATGGGATGTCTTATCATTGACGGGAAATCCATATTTCTCGATACTGCACTGACCCCAACCCCACATCCCGAGCCGACATGAGCTTTTTGACGCTGGACTTGAATTTGTTACGCGTCTTCGACGCCGTGATGACCGAGCAGAACCTCACACGCGCCGCCGGCCACCTGGCCATGACCCAACCCGCCGTCTCCAACGCCATCAAGCGCCTGCGCGAGAGCCTGGGCGACGAGTTGCTGATCCGCACCGCCTACGGCGTCAAGCCGACCCCGCGCGCGGAAGCGCTGTGGCCGTCGGTGCGCAGCGCGCTGGCCAGCCTGGAAGCGGCGGTGGCGCCGGAGACCTTCGACGTGTCCGCCGCCCACGCCACCTTCCGCATGGCCATGGCCGACGCCACCGCCGCCTTCTGGCTGCCGTCGCTGATGCGTTCGATCGAGAGGGAGGCGCCGGGCGTCAACGTGCGCATGGTGCCGCTGACCACGCGCGAGCCGCGGCCGATGCTGCTGCGCGGCGATATCGACCTGGCGGTGGGCTTCTTCCCCGGCGTGGCGGCGCAGCTGTCGTACGAGACCGGCTCACCGATCCGCCATGAGCGCCTGTATTCGGGGCATTACGTCTGCGTGATGCGGCGCGACCATCCGCTGTCCAAGGTCGACCTGACCCTGGACAACTATTGCAAGGCCAACCACTTGCTGGTGAGCTTCTCCGGCCGCGCGCACGGCCTGGTCGACGAGGCGCTGGCGCAGATCCAGCGCGAACGCCGCATCCTGCTGACGGTGAACCAGTTCTTCACGGCCGGCCGCGTGGTGGCCAATTCCGACCTGATCACGGTGCTGCCGCGCCACCTGATCGCCTCGACCGGCATGACCGACGCGCTGGTTTCCAAGGAATTGCCGTTCCAGCTGCCGGCCGTGCACCTGGACATGCTGTGGCACGAACGCGATGCGCGCAGCCCCGCCCACAAGTGGCTGCGCATGAACCTGGAAGGCATGAACACCGTGGCCCAGCGCACCGCGCCGGGCACGGCGCCCAAGAACGACACCTACTGATTACTGGTGGCTGGAGCGGTAGCCGATGCGGAAACCGCCCCAGTGCTTGCCGTTCACATAGATCGGCGCCGACAGGTCGTGCATCACCTCGCCGGTGTCGCGCTTGTAGGTTTGCAGCAGGAAAGGCTTGGTGTTCGAGCCGCAGCGCTTGCCGGTGCGGTCGCTGAAGATGCGCTTGGTGCGGTTGTTGACCATGTCGACGTCATAATTGCCCGTCAGCGGCTGCGAGAACTTCTTGTTGTGGGTGGGGAAATATCCATTGTTATCCACAGCACCGGCATAGGCCAGCTGCGGCATCGCCGCCAGCACGGCTTCCTGCAACTGCGGCAAAGCCCGGTCGGTGAAATCGTCGAAGCGGGTCTTGTGCTTGGGCGGATCGGTGTTCGGGATCGGCGTGTAATGGCGGTCGAACAGCGCCTCGCGCGTGATCTTGCCGGAGGCGATGGCGGCCTCGAACAAGCGCCCCACCTGCACGGCCGCCTGCTGCGCGGCGATACGGATGGTGTCGTGCGAAGTTTCGATCGACGACTCGCCCAGCGCGCCGGTGATGACTTCGGCCCGTTCCGCCAGCGCCATCGCCGAACTGGCGGCGCGCGGCAATTCCTTCTCGGTGGATAACAGGCTGTCGCGGATGCTGGCGATGGCGGCAGCGATTTCATCGGTGGTGGCGACATGTTCGCGCGAGGCGCGCGCGATCTCGCCGATCTCTTCCTCCGACACGCCGGAGGAGCGCTCGATATTGCCCAGCAAACCATGCACGGTTTCCACGTTGCCGGCCGCCTCGCTCACCTTGACCGCCAGCGAATTCATGCCGGTGGCGGCCTTCTCGGCCTGCTGATTGATTTCGCGCACCATGGTGCTGATTTCGTCGGTGGCTTCCTTGGTGCGCAGCGCCAGCTGGCGCACCTCGCTGGCGACCACGGCAAAGCCGCGGCCCTGTTCGCCGGCGCGCGCCGCCTCGATGGCGGCATTCAGCGCCAGCAGGTTGGTGCGGGCCGAGATTTCGCTGATGGCCTCGGTGAAACCGTAAATCTTGCGTGAATTCGTTTGCAGGCTGGCCATGACGGCCGCCGCGGTCTGCGCATCTTCACGTGCCGTGTTGATGCGCTGCAAACCATGATCGGCCTCGGCACGGCCGGTCACGGTCTCGCCGCGCACCTGGGCGGCGATCTTGGCGGCGCGCTCGGCGTTGGCGGCGATCGCTGCGGTGGCCTGCGCATTGTGGGCGGAACTGCGGGCGATGCCGCCCGCCGTCCCGACGTCCAGCTCGATTTTCTTTTTGACGGAATCGACGAAATACGAGGTTTCCGCCGCGCCGATCATGATGGCATCGATTTCATCGCCAACCACATGAGCGAAGCGTTGGATGCCGCCCTCGTCGCTGTTCTGCCGGGCGGCCCACCATGCCACCAGGGCGCCGGCCAGCGCCGCCGGCGCGGCGGTGTAGACCAAGGCCGCGCCGTCGCCGGCCGCCAGCTTGAACAGATATGCCAGGCAAGTACCGCCAGCCGTCGCGCCCAATAACCACAATCCACGTTGCACCAGCCTGTGCTGCAAAAGCTTCATTTGTCCCCCGTTTTACCAGGCGCCTTGGGCGTCTCGACTAATTTATTTCTCTGACGCTATTTTATAGGTAACTTGGTGGTATTCTTCACTTCTTCCATCACGGCGTAAGTGTGGGTTTCACGTACGCCCTTCTGGAGCAGGGTTTTACCCAGGAATTCGCGGTAGGCCGCCATGTCCTTGACGCGGGCTTTGACCAGGTAGTCGAAGCCGCCGGCAACCATGTGGCATTCCAGCACTTCGGGGATCACCTGGACGCTGTGTTTGAAGGCGTCGAACACTTCGGGCGTGGTGCGATCGAGCACCACTTCGATGAAGACGAGCAGGGACACGTCGAGCAGCTGCGGATTCAGTTGCGCGGTGTAGCCCATGATGTAGCCGGACTCGTGCAATTTGCGCACGCGCTCCAGGCAAGCGGCCGGTGACAGGTTCACGCGCGCCGCCAGTTCCACATTGCTGATGCGGCCATCGCTCTGCAATTCCATCAAGATTTTCTTGCTGATCTTGTCTAACATTTCCGGGAACTCCCAAATAAATATTATTTGGTTAAATTGTCGCACTAAAAACAATCTATTGCTAGTCCCCTGCAATACCAGAATTAATCCAGAAGAAATCACTTTACAATCGAATCATCAGCAGTTCACACAGATTCACGCTCGCCAGCATCCGCCGGTCGAGCGTTTTTTTGTAATGAACCGCGCCAAAATTTCCTTTCTGAGAGTATTCAATGCAAGCAGCAGCAGCCACCGGTTTCACCCCTTTCGCCGCCTTGCAGGATGAGATCCTGCGTGACCCGATTCCCCTGCGCGCAGCAGTGACGGCAGCCTATCGCCGCGACGAAGTCAGCGCCGTTCAGTGGTTGTTGGAACAGATCAAAAACAACGACGCCGGCACGCTGCAGCAAGCCCAGCAACTGGCCCATAAACTGGTCAGTTCGGTGCGCGAACAGCGCACCCGCGCGTCCGGTGTCGATGCCCTGATGCATGAGTTTTCGTTATCATCGGAAGAAGGCGTGGCGCTGATGTGCCTGGCCGAAGCACTGTTGCGTATTCCCGACAATGCCACCGCCGACCGGTTGATTGCCGACAAAATCAGCAAGGGCGACTGGCGCAAGCACCTGGGCGAATCGCCGTCGCTGTTCGTCAACGCCGCCACCTGGGGCCTGCTGATCACCGGCAAGCTGGTGTCCACCAGCAGCGAGACCGGCCTGGGTTCGGCGCTGACCAAACTCATTTCCAAAGGCGGCGAACCGCTGATCCGCAAGGGCGTGGACCTGGCGATGCGCATGCTGGGCAACCAGTTCGTCACCGGCCAGACCATCGACGAGGCCATCAAGAACGGCCAGTCCAACGAGGCGCGCGGCTACCGTTATTCCTATGACATGCTGGGCGAGGCCGCGCTGACCGAGGCCGACGCCAAAAATTACTACGCCTCCTACGAAACCGCGATCCACGCGATCGGCAAGGCATCGAACGGCCGCGGCATCAAGAACGGCCCCGGCATTTCGGTGAAACTGTCGGCGCTGCATCCGCGCTACAGCCGCGCCCAGCGCGCCCGCGTGATGGAAGAACTGCTGCCGCGCGTGCGCGAGTTGATGTTGCTGGCCAAGCACTACGACATCGGCCTGAACATCGACGCGGAAGAGGCCGATCGCCTGGAACTGTCGCTGGACCTGATCGAGGCGCTGGCGCACGACCCCGCGCTGGCCGGTTTCGAAGGCATCGGCATCGTCGTGCAGGCCTACCAGAAGCGCTGCCCCTTCGTCATCGACTACCTGATCGACCTGGCCAAGCGCAGCGGCCGCAAGTTCATGGTGCGCCTGGTCAAGGGCGCGTACTGGGATGCCGAAATCAAGCGCGCCCAGGTGGACGGCATGAGCGGCTATCCGGTCTACACCCGCAAGGTCTACACCGACGTGTCCTACCTGGTGTGCGCGCAAAAGCTACTGGCTTCGACCGGCGTAATCTATCCGCAGTTCGCCACCCACAACGCGCAAACCCTGTCGACGATTTACACTTGGGCCAAGCGCGACGGCGTGACCGACTACGAATTCCAGTGCCTGCACGGCATGGGCGAATCGCTGTACGACCAGGTGGTCGGCAAGGACAACCTGGACAAGCCTTGCCGCATCTACGCCCCGGTCGGCACCCACGAAACGCTGCTGGCCTACCTGGTGCGCCGCCTGCTGGAAAACGGCGCCAACTCGTCCTTCGTCAACCAGATCGTCGACGAGGCGATCCCGGTCGATTCACTGATCAAGGATCCGGTGGCGCTGGCGCGCGAGCAGGGCGGCCTGCCGCACACCGGCATTGCGCTGCCGCTGGACATGTTCGGCGCCGAGCGCAAGAACTCGGCCGGCTTCGACCTGGCCAACGAGGACGTGCTGCGTAAAATTTCGGCAGAGCTGGCCGCGCCGCGCCGCTGGCACGCCGCGCCTTTGCTGGCGGGCGGCCTGAGCGCAGGCCAGCCGGTGCAGGACGTGACCAACCCGGCACAGCGCAGCGACATCGTCGGCCAGCTGGTCGAAGCCAGCGCCGCCGACGTGGAAACCGCGCTGACCAGCGCCAGCAATTTCGCCATGGATTGGCAGACCACCGAGCCGTCGCAACGCGCGGCCGCACTGAACCGCGCCGCCGGCCTGTTCGAAGCCAACGCCATGGAACTGATGACGCTGGCAATCCGCGAAGCCGGCAAATCGCTGCCGAACGCCATCGCCGAGCTGCGTGAAGCGGTCGACTTCCTGCGCTACTACGCGGCCGAAGTGCACGGTTCGACCAACACGCTGGCCCTGGGTCCGGTGACCTGCATCAGCCCGTGGAACTTCCCGCTGGCGATCTTCACCGGCCAGGTGGCCGCCTCGCTGGCGGCCGGCAACGTGGTGCTGGCCAAGCCGGCCGAGCAGACGCCGCTGATCGCCCACCGCGCCGTCGAGCTGCTGCACGAGGCGGGCGTTCCGCGCGCCGCGCTGCAATTCCTGCCGGGCCGTGGCGAAGTGGTCGGCGCAGCGCTGACCGCCGACGCACGCGTCAAAGGCGTGATCTTCACCGGCTCGACCGAAGTGGCGCAACTGATCAACCGCACGCTGGCCAAGCGCGCCGTCGCGGAGAACGCCGACATCCCGCTGATCGCCGAGACGGGCGGCCAGAACGCCATGATCGTCGATTCGTCGGCGCTGCCGGAGCAGGTGGTGCAGGATGCGATCTCGTCGGCCTTCGACAGCGCCGGCCAGCGTTGCTCCGCGCTGCGCGTGCTGTTTCTGCAGGAAGATATCGCCGACAAAACCATCAAGATGCTCAAGGGTGCGATGCAGGAGCTGAAAGTCGGTTGCCCGGATCGTCTGGCGACCGACATCGGCCCGGTGATCGATGCCGAAGCCCAGCAAAACCTGCTGGCGCACATCAACAAGCTCAAGGCCACCGCGCTGAACTACTTCTCGCTGGACCTGCCGGCCAGCGTGACCACGGCCGGCACCTTCGTGCCGCCGACCGTGCTGGAGATCCGTTCGCTGTCCGAGCTGACGCAGGAAGTGTTTGGTCCGGTCCTGCACGTAATCCGCTACAAGCGCGCCGACCTGCCCAAGCTGATCGAGCAGATCAACGAAAGCGGCTACGGCCTGACATTGGGCGTGCACTCGCGCATCGATGAAACCATCGACTACATCAGCTCGCGCGCGCATGTGGGCAACATCTACATCAACCGCAACATCGTCGGCGCGGTGGTGGGCGTGCAGCCGTTCGGCGGCGAAGGCAAGTCCGGCACCGGCCCGAAAGCCGGCGGCCCGCTGTACCTGAAGCGCCTGCAACGCGGCGCCATCATCGGCACGCAGCACGAACGCCAGGCGACGCCGGGCCTGGATGCGCTGACCGTCTGGTCGAAAATGCACGGCCACGAGCGCATCGCCAACCTGGCGGAGCAATACAGCCGCACCACGATGCTGGGCAGCCTGACGGTATTGCCTGGCCCGACGGGCGAACGTAACACGCTGGCGCTGGTCGCGCGCGGCTGCGTGGTCTGCGCGGCCGGCACGCAAGCCGGCCTGCTGAACCAGATCGCGGCGACGCTGGCGACCGGCAATATCGCGCTGGTGACGGCGGAATCATCGAAATTGCTGCCTGCGGACCTGCCCGCGGTGGTCAAAGACCGCCTTCAGGTTATTGGCAGCCTGGACAGCTTCAACGGCGATTTCCAGATCGCGTTGGTGGAGACGATGCTGGTCGGCGGCCTGCGTGCCTCGCTGGCGGCCCGTAGCGGGGCGCTGGTGGGCCTGATCGACACCAACGAGGATGGCGCCATCCCCCTGTGGCGTTTGCTCGCTGAGCGCGCTCTGTGCGTGAATACGACCGCGGCCGGCGGCAACGCCAGCCTGATGACGCTGGACGCATAAACCTATCACCTGTTGTTGTTTTGGGGCCGGGATAAAACCCGGCCCTTTTTTTTGCCTGATCAGGCCAGCGGCCGGACCACCCGGAAGCCGAGATCGTCGATGGCAAAGGTGGGATGGCTACGGCGGCGATTCGTCGCCAGGCAGCCCCGTTCGGTATCCGACCAGCCGCCGCCCCGGAATACGCGGTACGGCCCATACACCTCGGGATCGTACTGGTCTTCGCACCATTCCCAAACATTGCCCAGCATGTCGTGCAGGCCCCAGCCGTTGGGCTGTTTCTGGCCGACGGTGTGTGTGCGGCCTTCTGAATTTTCCCGGTACCAGGCAATTTCATTAATATCACCATAGCGCGGGCCATTGGTGCCGGCCCGGCAGGCGTATTCCCACTCGGCTTCGGTGGGCAAGCGATATCCGTTGCTGCCGGCAATGCGGGAGGCGCCCATGCCGTCGTCATCCAACGCATAACAGGCGCGCAGACCGGCGGTCTCCGACAATAGATTGCAAAACCGGACAGCATCGAGCCAGGAGACATTCTCCACTGGGCATTGCGCGGAAACGCGGACCGAGGGCCAAAGCCCGGTGACGGCGGCATATTGCGCCTGCGTGACTGGATGGCAGCCGATTGCGAACGACAGCAGCTCGACCACCCAGGCTCGGCCGGTTCTATCGTCCCGCATGGCGATGGTCCCGCCGGGGATAACCATCATTTCAGACGGATCGAACATGTTCTTTGCAAAATCGTTCAATCACGTCAAAAGCATAGCGGGAGGCCACGGTTTTGATGAAATGCATGAAATCAACGGCCGCGTCGTCGTTAGCGTTATCCGAGATCGTGCGGATGACGGCAAACGGAATGCCCAGCTCAAAACACACTTGCGCGACAGCGGCGCCTTCCATTTCCACTGCCAATAAATCAGGCAAAGCAGCCTTCAACGCGTGAATCTGGGCTAATTTGCCTATAAATTGATCACCGCTGGCGATCATTCCACGGTGTACACGCGTGGTTTGCGCGGCTGCGGCCGCCAATTGTTCGGTCAAGGCGGTGTCGGTTGCGAAGCGCGACAAGCCCGTCAAAGGGATTTCAAACTGTGGAAAAAGCGGGCTGGCATCGAAATCATGCTGAACCAGTTCTTCAGCAACAACGATATCCCCGACTTTTACATTTTTATCCCCGCTTCCGGCAACGCCGGTGAAGACGATGTGGGTAACTCCGAACTTTTCCACAAGGATGGAGGCTGTCATGGCCGCTGCAACCTTGCCTATACGCGACAGGACGCACACAGCGTCGATTTCCCAGAGCTTCCCTCCCGTGTACTCACGCATGCCGTGGACGAGCTTGTAGGGGCTCTCAAGGGCTTCTATCAGCCCATGCTGTTCTTCAGCCAACGCGCTGATGATGCCTAAACGCATACTTTTCCTTGGTCTTCAGAGGGGGAGGCTGTGGATTTCAAACGGTTTTTCCACAGAGGTTTACGAAAAACGGTCGATTTTAAGGCGTTTTTTGTGCTCTGGGGTGTTTTCAGAACGCGAGCAGGCCTTCAGATTCGGTTTACTTGTTTACAAAGGATTTATATAAAAATAGTAGTAATAGTAAACGAGCAAAAGCCTGTGGATAAGTCATGTATACGTTTACAAATCATTTGTTTACGCGAAAGATAAGCACATGCATAAGCGCTGTACCAGTTCAGGAGCAATTCTGTATAAAATGTCGGCCTTTGGACAACTTCGTCCTTACTCACAAGTCGTCCTGTGGATATCCAGCGAGTTATTCACAGGTGAAAGCTCGTTTTTGATCTTTTTTTCCAATTCTTCGGCCGAAATCGGCTTGGAAAACAGATATCCCTGCCCTAAATCGCATCCGGCAGCTGTCAAAGCGGCAAGTTGTTGAGGTGTTTCGATGCCCTCGGCGATGACTTTGATGCCCAGCTTGTGCGCCATGGCGATAATCGCCTCGCAAAGTACGACGCCGTCGGTCCCATTCGACAGATTGGACACGAAAGTCGGGTCGATTTTGATGTAATCGATATCGAAGCGCCTTAAAAACGCTACCGAGCAATAGCCGGTGCCGAAATCGTCCAGCGAAATCTGCATGTGGGCATGTTGAAGCGCCAACATTCGCTCCGAAACCGAGTTCGCCGTATCCAGCAACAAGTTTTCCGTCACTTCGATAATGATGCTGTTGGCATCCAGGTGCAGTTCCTGGAGAAAATCCAGCCATTGTTCGTAATTGCTGCCGTTATCGCGGAACTGCCACGCTGATTTGTTCACGCTGATCTGGAAATCGGGCAATCCCAGGGCCTGCAGCTTCTGCACTTCTCGCGCCGCCTGCTTGAAAACCCAGTCGCCGATGCCCACAATCATCCCGCTGCTTTCCGCGACGCTGATAAATTCGGCAGGATTCAGCAGTCCGCGCACCGGATGTTGCCAACGCACCAGCGCTTCCGCCTTGCATATCTTGCCGCTGGCCAGGTCGATAATCGGCTGGAACAAGATCCGCAACTCATCGTGATTGACCGCTTCGCGCAATTCGTTGACCAAAGTCATGCGTACGCGGGTCGCTTCCTGCATGAACGGGGCGAAATAATTGAAGCGATTCCTGCCTTGCTGCTTGGCCGCGTACATCGCCTGGTCGGCGTTTTTGATTAAAATTTCAGCGTCGGCGCCGTCCTCGGGATATAGCGTGATGCCGATGCTGCTGGAAATATGGGCAATGTGCTTGTCCCCGGCATTGCCCAGGTTGAACGGCGTGCTCATCTGCTTGAGGATTTCCTGCGCCGTGCGGACCACGTCGCCGGCGTTGTGCAGCTCGCTCAGGATGACGGTGAACTCGTCACCGCCCAGGCGCGCCACCGTATCGGTCCCCCGAACGGCGCCGGACAAGCGGATTGCCACTTCTTTGAGCAGCAAATCGCCCATGTCGTGACCCAGGGTGTCGTTGATTTCCTTGAAGTGATCCAAATCGATAAACACCAGCGCCATCGGCACGTGGGAGCGGTCGGTTTTTTTCATTTCCTGACGTAGATGCTCATGGAACATGCGCCGGTTTGGCAGTCCGGTCAGCGCATCGAAATTGGCCTGGCGCCAGACCAGTTCTTCCGATGCTTTCTTTTTGGTGATGTCGCTCAACAGCGCGACGTAGCGGAATGGATTACCCCATTCGTCATAAACGGTGTTGAAACGCATCGCCACCAGGTACTCTTCGCCGTTCTTGTGTTGATGCCAGAGTTCGCCTTCCCACTGGCCGGTATGGGCGATCGACTCGAACATGCGCGTATAGAAGTTGATGTCCTGGCGGCTGGTGGTCAATTCGTAGCCGCGGTGGCCGATGACTTCCTTTTCCGTATAGCCGCTCAGCAGGGAAAAGGCCGGATTCACGGTCAGGATCCTGCCATCCGCGTCGGTGACCATCATGCCTTCGCCGCTGTTTTGGAAAAGCAAGGCCGCCAACTTCATGGATTCCTCGTTTTTCTTGCGCTCCTCTTCGTTGGCCAGCAGCTTTTGTTCCATTTCCCGGCTGGCGGAGTAGAGCGCGCGGAAGCGCAGTTCGCGTTCTTCCTGCCTGGTGTACGTGCGCAGCGAAAAATGACCGGCGCCTGCCATCAGGATCAGCAACAAAATCAACCCGGCGCCAGCAATCAACGAGTTTTGCTGAAGCAATCTGGCCGACTCGGAATCGTTGCTGCCGACGACGACAATCAACGGAAGTTCTTCAAAAACGCGATAGCTGAAGATGCGCGCGAGCTTGTCGGCGTTGCCGATGGTTTTGTAGGTGCCGGAACTGGCGCGGCGAACATTGTCGAACAGGTCGGTCGATCCCAGGTCGCGGCCGAAGGATTCTTCAAAATTCGGTACGGCAACGATGACTTTGCCGCGGGCATGGACCAGCGCGATCGAGATGTCCGAATTGAAGCGCGAATTTTCAAATACGGTGAGGTAGCGGCTGACATTGAGCGGCGCGACGACTACTCCCAGAAATTCTCCCTTGGCGCTTTCCACCCGGCGGCTAAGAAAAAACAACCTTTGGCTGTTGCGCAAGCCGACTGCGGGTTCTCCAACGAACAATTTGCCGCGCATTGCGATATCCAGATGGGCTTTGAAGTAATCGCGATCGGCGTAGCGGTAACCGTTGATGTTGTTGCCGGTCGAAGTGGCGATTGCAACGCCCTTGGTGTCGAGAAAAGTGATCCAGTACTCGCCGTTGAACGTGGAGCCGCGTGAGGACAACAGTTCCGACATCATTTCCGGCGAGTTTCTTTGTTGCGCGTTTAGAACTTTGATGGCATTCGCGAAGCCGATCAGCGACAAGTCGACCGATTGAAGCGAGTACAGAACATGCGCTTCCATCGCCTTGACGTGATGTTCGGTCTGGGTCTTGACCGCAAGTTCGCGTTCAACGTAAGTGGTGCGGAATTGGGAAACGACAACGGCAATGGCTAGGGTAGCCATCAGGAAAAGGCCTGTAATCAGACGTCGCCGAAAGCGAAGGTAAGCCGGCGACCGCAGATGTTTGCGCTGTGAGGACAAAATGTCTCCGCCTGAGGCTGGTTGTTTGCGAATTCAGTATAGGGGAAAGCAGATGTTGGCGAAATCTTATTTCTGTTCCAGTGGGGTATCAGGCCGTCCAGGCGCTTGCGCCTGTGGTTTTTGGGTTTATGGTTTACTCTAAAGATGTATATATAAAAATAGTAGTAGTTGTTAACGCAGACACTTTTCTGTGGATAAGTGTTCATTTTGGATTAAAATCAGGCGTTTACGGACTGCATAAGCGGGCGGGAAAGCCGTGTATGAGCAAAGAACTGTTTTGGGATAAGAAAAAGCGTCCCCAGAAATTTTTTGTTTACACACATTTCGTGCCTGTGGATATCCATAGACTTATCCACATGTCGTAAACGCCATTTTTAGTGAGAAATCCGATGAAATTGGCATCAATTTTTCCTCATCCCATCATCCAGGGACCGACCGCCGGCGGTAATAACAATCCCGCGCAGGTGGCTGCGGTCTCCAATGCAGGAGCGCTGGGTTCGCTGGCCTGCTCCTTACTTCCGCCGGACGTCATCCGCAGCCAGACCGAGCAAATCCGTGCCCTGACCGACAAGCCGTTTTGCCTGAATTTCTTCGTCCTGGAGACGCCCAAGCCGGCCGTGGAAGAAGTGGCCCGCGCCAAGGAATGGCTGAAGCCGTTCGCCTCGTCGTTGGGCTGGACCGAGGTGCCGACGCCCGCCAAATGGTGCGAAGACTTCGCCGCCCAGTTTGAAACGTTGATCGAATTGCGCCCCGCAGTCGCCAGTTTTACCTTCGGCATCCTCAGCGCGGACCAGATCCGGCGCCTGCATGACGCCGGTATTTTCGTCATCGGCACGATCACCCATGCCGACGAAGCGCTGGCCTGGCAGAGCAGGGGCGCGGATGCGGTGATCGCTTCCGGCACCGAGTCCGGCGGCCACCGAGGCACCTTCATCGGCGCGCAGGAAGACGCCAGGCTCACCACTTTCGAGCTGCTGCCGACCATTGTCGAGGCAGTGCATATTCCGGTGATCGCGGCCGGCGGCATCATGGACGGCGCCGACATCAAGCGCGCGCTGGACGGCGGCGCACAGGCGGTGCAGATGGGCACGGCGTTCCTGGTGTGCGACGAATCGACCATCAATCCGCATTACAAGCAGCGCTTGCTGACGGCGGGCGATCATCCGACCCGGTTGACGCGCACGTTTTCCGGCCGCTATGCGCGTGGATTGGAGAACCGTTTCATGCTTGAAATGGCCGTTGTGGAAAAACAGATTCCGCCTTACCCGATACAGAACGCATTGACCGGCGCCATCCGCGCCGAAGCGGGCAAGCGCGGCGAGACCGAACTGATGTCGCTGTGGTGCGGAACCGGCGTCGCGCGCGCGCGGCCGATGCCGGCGGCGCAGCTGGTAAAAACCTTGTTGGCGGAGATAGCTGCCGCCTGACCGAAGCACCGCTCTTGGAGGAGACGTTTTTGGAATCAGCAGGCATTTACGATTACATCATCATTGGTGCAGGCTCGGCTGGCTGCGTATTGGCAAACCGGTTGAGCGCGAACAGAAACGCGAATGTCCTGCTGATCGAGGCAGGTGGCAAAGACGATTATGTGTGGATCCATATTCCCGTTGGTTATCTGCATTGCATAGATAATCCGCGGACCGATTGGATGTTCCGCACCGAGGCCGATCCTGGCCTGGGCGGGCGCAGCCTGCTTTACCCGCGCGGCAAAGTGCTGGGTGGCAGTTCCTCGATCAACGGCATGATCTACATGCGCGGCCAGGCTGGAGATTACGACCGCTGGGCCGAGCTGACCGGCGACGACAGCTGGCGCTGGTCGTCGGTGCTGCCGCTGTTTAAAAAGAGCGAGGATTATCACGGCGGCGCTTCCGAATTGCACGGCGCCGGCGGTCCATGGCGCGTGGAAAAGCAGCGCTTGTCGTGGAAAATTCTCGACGCGTTTCGCGACGCGGCGGAGCAAACCGGCATCCAGAAAGTGGATGACTTCAATCGCGGCGACAACGCCGGCTGCGGCTATTTCGACGTCAATCAAAAGCGCGGCATCCGCTGGAATACGGCGAAGGCGTTTTTGAAACCGGTGTCGATGCGGCCCAACCTGACCATCATGACCGGCTGCCACGTGGAACGTTTGCAGATCGAAATGAGCGATCGCGGACCGGTGTGCAAAGGCGTGATTTTCACCGGCGGCGGCACGCACTTCACCGCCACCGCCGACAAAGAAACCCTGCTGGCGGCTGGCGCCGTTGGTTCTCCACAAATTTTGCAGTGCTCTGGCATCGGCGCGGCGGACCGTTTGCGCGAGCACGGCATCGCGCCGCTGGCCGACTTGCCCGGCGTCGGCGAAAACCTGCAAGACCATCTGCAGCTGCGCATGATTTACAAGCTCGGCGGCGGCGCCCGTACGTTGAACACGATGGCGTCCAGCTGGTACGGCAAGATGAAAATCGGCCTTGAATACGCGATGTTCCAGAGCGGGCCGATGTCGATGGCACCTTCGCAGCTGGGTGCTTTTGCGCGTTCCGATTCCACGCAGGCCACGCCGAATCTGCAGTACCACGTGCAGCCGCTGTCGCTGGAAAAGTTCGGCGAACCCTTGCACGCATTCCCCGCATTCACGGCCAGCGTTTGCAATCTGCGGCCGACCTCGCGCGGCCACGTGCGCATTGCCAGCGCCGATTCGTACGCGCCACCGAAGATTTCACCGATGTATTTGAGCACGCCGGAAGACCGCAAAGTCGCCGCCGACGCGTTGACTTTGACGCGCCAGATCGTCGCCGCGCCGGCGTTGAAACCTTATGCGCCGGAAGAATACAAGCCAGGTGTTCACTACCGCACCGAGGAAGAATTGGCGGCGGCCGCAGGCGCGATCGGCACCACGATTTTCCATCCGGTAGGCACCTGCAAAATGGGCCGCGCCGATGACCGGAGCGCCGTCGTGGACAGCGCCTTGCGTGTAATTGGCATACAAGGATTGCGCGTGGTTGATGCTTCCGTCATGCCGTTTATCACCTCGGGAAATACCAATTCACCGACGATTATGATCGCGGAGAAAGCTTCAGAGCTGATTCGTTCAGAGTGGAAATGAAACCCTGTATTCGCTAGGTCTAGATCAAAAGCAGACCGTAGTTATACTGTATTGTTAGCCAATTTGTTACTGTGTATGATTTAAAAAAATTTAGTAGTTTGAAAAGAATAACTAGGAGACAGGATGTCCGGCGTTATCTTGGAAACAAAGCACTTGACCAAGGAATTCAAAGGTTTTACCGCGGTCAATGATGTGAATTTGAAAGTGCAGCGCGGCCACATCCACGCGCTGATCGGCCCCAATGGCGCCGGTAAAACCACATGCTTCAATTTGCTCACCAAGTTTCTGGTACCCACCTCGGGCCAGATTCTTTTCAACGACAAGGACATCACCTTCGCCAAGCCGGCGCAGATCGCCCGCATGGGCGTGATCCGTTCCTTCCAGATTTCCGCAGTCTTTCCGCACCTGACGGTGCTGCAAAATGTCCGCATCGGATTGCAGCGCCAGCTCGGCACCAGCTTCAATTTCTGGCAGAGCGAACGGTCGCTGAACAAGCTCAACGACCGCGCGATGCAACTGCTGGCCGAGGTCGACCTGACCGAGTTCGCGGACACCATCACCGTCGATATGCCTTACGGCCGCAAGCGCGCTTTGGAAATCGCCACCACGCTGGCGATGGAGCCGGAGCTGATGCTGCTGGACGAACCGACCCAGGGCATGGGCCACGAGGACGTGCACCGCGTGACGGAGCTGATCAAAAAAGTGTCGGCAGGCCGCACCATTCTGATGGTCGAACACAATATGAAAGTGGTGTCCGGCATCTGCGACAAGATTTCCGTTTTGCAGCGCGGCGCGATGCTGGCGGAAGGCACCTATGCCGAAGTTTCAAGTAATCCACAAGTGATGGAAGCCTATATGGGTACCGAAGCCGCAGTGCTGGAAGGAGCCCACTGATGGCCGCCGCTCTGGAAATCTCCAACCTGCAAACCTGGTACGGCGAATCGCATATTTTGCACGACGTGAACCTGACGGTGCAGCCGGGCGAAGTGGTGACGCTGCTGGGCCGCAACGGCGCCGGCCGCACCACCACGCTGCGCGCGATCATGGGCCTGACCGGTGCGCGCAAGGGCTCGATCAAGGTCAACGGCGTGGAAGCGATCGGCTTCCCGACGCATAAAATCGCCCACCTCGGCATCGGCTATTGCCCGGAAGAGCGCGGCATTTTCTCGTCGCTGTCGACCGAGGAAAACCTGATGTTGCCGCCGCAACTGGCCACCGGCGAGAAGGGCATGTCGGTCGAGGAAATCTACGCGATGTTCCCCAACCTGGAAGAGCGCAAGCACAGCCAGGGAACCCGGCTGTCCGGCGGCGAGCAGCAGATGCTGGCGGTGGCGCGCATCCTGCGCACCGGCGCGCGCCTGCTGCTGCTCGATGAAATCTCCGAGGGCCTGGCGCCGGTCATTGTGCAGGGACTGGCGCGGATGATCACCACGCTCAAGGCCAAGGGCTACACCATCGTCATGGTGGAACAGAATTTCCGGTTTGCCGCCCCGCTGGCGGACCGGTTTTATGTGATGGAACATGGTCAGATCGTCGAGACCTTTGTTGCATCGGAATTGAGCGCCAAGATGCCGGTCCTGACCGAGCTTCTGGGTGTCTGAGTAAGTGTACAAAAAATAGACCAGCACTACTTCTTGAACGAACGGAGACAAAATGAAACTCAAAGCCATCACCATCGCAGCCACCGCCGTGTGCGCATTCGGCCTGTCCTTTGCTGCCCAAGCCCAGGTTTCCGGCGACACCATCAAGATCGGCATGATCACCGACATGTCCGGCCTCTACACGGACATCGACGGCGCCGGCGGTGCCGAGGCAATCAAGATGGCGATTGCCGACGCCGGCGTGGTCATCGCCGGTAAAAAGGTCGAGTTCATCTCCGCCGACCACCAGAACAAGGCCGACATCGCCGCGTCCAAGGCGCGCGAATGGTTCGACCAGCAGGGCGTCGACATGCTGATCGGCGGCACCAACTCGGGCGCCAACCTGGCCATGGCCAAGGTCGCGGCCGAGAAGAAAAAAATCTTCATCTCGATCGGCGCCGGCTCGGCCCGTTTGACCAACGAGGAATGCTCGCCATACACGGTCCACTACGCCTACGACACCATCGCGCTGGCGCGCGGCACCGGCGGCGCCATCGTCAAGCAGGGCGGCAAGAGCTGGTACTTCCTGACCGCCGACTACGCCTTCGGCCAGTCGCTGGAAAAAGATACGGCGGACGTGGTGAAAGCCAACGGCGGCAAGGTGCTGGGCTCGGTCAAGCATCCGCTGTCGGCGTCGGACTTCTCGTCCTTCCTGCTGCAGGCGCAATCGTCGGGCGCGCAGATCCTCGGCCTGGCCAACGCCGGCGGCGATGCGATCAACTCGATCAAGGCCGCCAACGAGTTCGGCATCACCAAGAAGATGAAACTGGCGGGCTTGCTGATCTTCATTAACGATGTCCACTCGCTGGGCCTGAACCTGACCCAGGGCATGTACCTGACCGACGGTTGGTACTGGGATGCGAATGCCGACACTCGCGCCTGGTCGAAGCGCTACTTCGCCAAAATGAAGAAGGAACCGTCGATGCTGCAGGCGGCCGACTACTCGGCGGCGGCCAACTACCTGAAGGCGGTCAAGGCCGTCGGCACCGACGACACCGACAAGGTCATGGCCTACCTGAAAGCGAACAAGATCAACGACATGTTCGCCAAGAACGGCGTGATCCGTCCGGACGGCCGCATGGTCCACGATATGTACCTGATGGAAGTGAAGAAGCCGTCGGAATCGAAATATCCATGGGACTACTACAAAGTCGTCGCCACCATTCCGGGCGACCAGGCTTACGCCACCAAGGCGGAAACCAAATGCTCCCTGTGGAAATAAGCTGAGTTGCACACAGGCCGGGCGCCCTTGCCCGGCCTTTTTCTGGTGTCGCGCCATCCCGTCCGGGACGGTGACCTTTATATTGTGATCTCATGGAAATATTCGGCTATCCCTTGCCCATGATTATGAGCCAGCTGATGCTGGGCCTGGTCAACGGCTCCTTCTATGCCATGCTGTCGCTCGGCCTGGCGGTGATCTTCGGCCTGCTGAACGTGATTAATTTCTCGCACGGCGCGCTCTACATGATGGGCGCGTTTGTCGCCTGGATGGGCATGGCCTATCTCGGCCTGAACTACTGGGTGATGCTGGTGCTGGCGCCGCTGATCGTCGGCGTGTTCGGCATCGTCATCGAAAAAACCATGCTGCGCTGGCTCTACAAGCTGGACCATCTTTACGGCCTGCTGCTGACCTTCGGCATCACGCTGCTGGTGGAAGGCGTGTTCCGTTCGTTCTACGGCGTGTCCGGCCAGCCTTTCCAGGTGCCGGAGGCGCTGGCGGGCTCGACCGACCTCGGCTTCATGGTGCTGCCGAACTACCGCGCCTGGGTGGTGGTGGCGTCGCTGGCGGTGTGCCTGTCGACCTGGTTCGTCATCGAAAAGACCAAACTGGGCGCCTACTTGCGCGCCGGCACCGAGAATCCCAAGCTGGTGGAGGCGTTCGGTATCAATGTTCCGTTGATGGTCACGCTTACCTACGGCTTCGGCGTCGCTTTGGCGGGCTTTGCAGGGGTGCTGGCGGCCCCCGTGATCCAGGTGCAGCCCCTGATGGGTCAGAACCTGATTATCGTCGTATTCGCCGTTGTAGTGATCGGTGGCATGGGTTCGATCATGGGCTCCATCGTGACCGGTCTCGGCCTGGGCGTGATCGAGGGCCTGACCAAGGTGTTCTACCCCGAGTTTTCGTCGACGGTGGTGTTCCTGGTGATGGTCGTGGTGTTGCTGATCCGTCCAGCCGGCTTGTTCGGTAAAGAAAAATAAGAGGCCGCAGATGAATAAAAACCTAGGTTATCTCGTCGCCTTCGCGATCGCGCTGGCGGCGCCGTTTGTCGGCTATCCGGTGTTCCTGGCCAAGCTGCTGTGCTTTGCGTTGTTCGCCAGCGCCTTCAACCTGCTGATCGGCTTCACCGGTTTGCTGTCGTTCGGCCACGCGGCGTTCTTCGGCGCCGCCGGCTATGTGGCCGGCAACGCGATGAAGGTATGGGGCTGGCCGGTCGAGCTGGGCCTGCTGGCCGGCGTCGCGGCCGGCGCCCTCATCGGTCTGGTGATGGGCGCGCTGGCGATCCGCCGCCAGGGTATCTACTTCTCGATGATCACGCTGGCGCTGGCGCAGATGGTGTACTTCGGCGCGCTGCGCGCAGGGGACTTCACCGGCGGCGAGGACGGCCTGCAGGGCGTTCCACGTGGAAAACTGCTGGGCATGGTCGACCTGACCAACGACACCGCGCTGTACTTCTTCGTGCTGGGCATCGCCGTGCTTGCCTTCATGCTGATCGTTCGCACCGTGCATTCGCCGTTCGGCCAGGTGCTGAAGGCGATCAAGGAAAACGAGCCGCGCGCGATTTCGCTGGGCTACGATGTGGACAAGTACAAGCTGCTGGCCTTCGTGCTGTCGGCCGCGCTGGCCGGCCTGGCGGGCGCGTCCAACATGCTGGTACAGGGTTTTGAAACGCTGACCGATGTCCACTGGAGCATGTCCGGCCTGGTGATCCTGATGACCCTGGTGGGCGGCATGGGCACGCTGGCCGGTCCAGTGCTGGGCGCCATCCTCATCATCGCGCTGGAGAACAAGCTGGGCGATTTCGGCATCTTCATGGTCTCGCATACCGGCATCGAATGGTTCAACACCATCGGCGAAGCGGTCAACATGGTGGTTGGTTTCATCTTCATCGTTTGCGTGCTGTTGTTCCGGCGCGGCATAGTCGGTGAGATCGTCGCCAAGTTCGGCCTCGGCGGCGCCAAAAAAGCAGCTTGATGCAGCACACACGCCGGACGTTCTGTCCGGCGTTTTTATTTCACCGGTAGTACATTTCGTCTGGCCGCAGGCCGGAGTGGGAGTAGTCCGTCCGTAACTTTTTATCGACATAGAGGATGACATGCACATCAAGAAAATCACGCTGGCGCTGGCCGGCATTGCGCTGACCGCCTGCGGTGCCAACGAGCACGACACGGCCGAGGATGTAAACGTGCTGCCGGCGTATCTGGGCACCATCAGCAGCAAGACCTACGACGGCACCACCGACGACCTGCTGACCGCCGGCCTGGGCGCCACCGGCCTGGCAGCCCCCACCGCGCCGGCGTATGCCGACCCGTCCAATCCCACGGCCGCCGAGCTGCGGCGCAACGCCATCTACGCCAACTACCGCGCCGTGCTCGACATCAACATCAACAGCGGCTATGGCACCTTGTATGGCCCGAACGTGGACGCCAGGGGCGTGGCTGGGACGGGGCAGGGCATGATCGCCGGCACCGAGTACATCGCCTACTCCGACGACGGCACCGGCAACCAGAACGTGACCCTGATGGTGCAGATCCCGAACGGCTTCGACGTCAACAACCCCTGCATCGTCACCGGCACGTCGAGCGGATCGCGCGGCGTGTACGGCGCCATCGGCAGCGCCGGCGAATGGGGCCTGAAGAACAACTGCGCGGTGGCGTACGCCGACAAGGGCAGCGGCACCGGCCTCTACACCTTCGACGACGACAGCGTGAACCTGCAAAGCGGCGTGCGCGCCACCCGCGCCGCGGCCGGCAAGAACGCCATGTTCGCGCCGGCCCTGAGCGATGCCGACCGCGCCGCCTTCGCCTCATCATTGCCTGGGCGCATCGCCTTCAAGCACGCGCACTCGCAGCAGAACCCGGAAAAAGACTGGGGCAAGTTCACCCTGCAATCGCTCGAATTCGCCTTCTACGTGCTCAACGAAAAGTATGGCGTGCTGGCCAAGGACAACAAGAGCCACATCGTGCGCCTGACGCCGAAGAACACAGTGACGATCGCCTCCAGCATCTCCAACGGCGCCGGCTCGGCCCTGCTGGCCGCGGAACAGGACACGAAGGGACTGATCGGCGGCGTGGCGGCCACCGAGCCGCAGGTGCAGCCCAAGACCGCCACCGGCTATACGGTGCGCCAGGGCGGCGTCAGCGCGACAGGGCAGGGCAAGGCGCTGTTCGACTATTCGACGTATGCGGCGCTGTACCAGCCCTGCATCGCCTCCACCGCTGCCGCGCCTGGCCGCTGCACGGCGCTGGCCGCCAAAGGCTTGTTGACCGGCACCGACCTGGCGTCGCAACAAGCGGACGCCAAGGCGCGCCTGAAGGCCTACGGCTGGCTGGCCGATTCCGACATCCTGCAAGCGGCGCACGCCGGCACCAACATCCTGGTGGCGGTGACGTATGCGAATGCCTACGGAAAGTTCTCGGTGACGGACAAGCTGTGCGGATTCTCGTTCGCCCCCACTGACGCGACCGGCTCCCCGGTGGCGTTCACGGCCGCGCAAAAGGCCAGCAGCTTCGCGACCCAGAACGGCATCGTCGGCAGCGTGGTCTATGAGGATTCTGTGGGCGGCGCCAAGGCCTACAACTTTGGCGTGTCACCGAGCAGCAGCCTGGCGGACCAGTCGCTGGACGGCTTCCTGTGCCTGCGTTCGCTGGCCACTGGTGTCGATCCCGTCACCGGCGGCGCGCTGAGCGGCACGCTGGCGGCGCAGAGCGCACGCGTGAAGGCCGGCATGGCCGAGGTGGCCGCGACCGGCAATCTGCACGGCAAGCCTGCCATCATCGTGCAGGGCCGCAGCGATACGCTGATTCCGGTGAACTTCGCGTCACGGGCGTACCTGGGCTTGAACGCGGCGGTGGAAGGTTCGGCGAGCAAGCTGCGCTACATCGAGGTGACCAACGCCAACCACTTCGATTCCTTCACCAACGCGCTGCCGGCCAACATCGTGCCGCTGCACGTCTACCTGTTCCGTGCGCTCGATGCGATGCTGGCCAACCTGCGCAGCTCGGCGACGCCGCTGCCCTCGTCGCAGGTGGTGCGCACGGTGCCGCGGGCCGACAACACCACGCCGGTCACCGTGGCCAACGTGCCGCCCATCGCCGCTACGCCCGGCGCCAACGCGATCACGGTCAGCGGCACCACGGTCGATGTGCCCAACTAAGGTCTACAAGGCCGCCGCGTAGATTGCCCTCGCATCGTCGCGCGTGACGGTGCGGGGGTTATTCCCCAACAAGCGGGTCTGGAGCATGGCGTCATCCGCCAGCCGGTCCAGGTCCGTTTCCCTGATTCCCACCTGCTGCAACGTCCGCTCTATCCCGGTGATGATGGCTATTTGCTGCATCGCAACAACCAACGCCTCCGCCCTCGCCTCGACACTGCCGCTGGCCTGGGGCACGACGATCTTCGCCAGTTCCGCATACAGCGCGGCCGCCTCGGGCGCATTGAAGCGCAGCACGTGCGGCAGCACCAGCGAGTTCGACAGCCCATGCGGCACGTGGAAGATGCCGCCTATCGGATACGCCAGCGCATGCACCGCAGCCACCGGCGCGTTCGAGAACGCCTGCCCGGCCAGCATCGCACCCAGCAGCATGGCCTGGCGCGCCGCCAGGTCGCCGCCGTTTTCGCAGGCACGGATCAGGTTGGCTGACAGCAGTCTCAGCGCCTTGCGCGCAAAGATGTCGGACAGCGGGTTCTTTTTATGGCGGCTGGTGTAGGCCTCGATCGCGTGCACCATCGCGTCGATGCCGGTCGCGGCGGTGACCATGGGCGGCAGGCCGAGCGTCAGTTCGGCGTCCAGCAATGCAAGATCGGCATAGAGTTGCGGCGCGACGACGCCCATTTTTGTGGTAGCCCCGGTGGTGACGATGGCGATGTTGGTCACCTCCGAACCGGTGCCGGCGGTGGTCGGAATCTGCACCAGCGGCAGCCGCGTCCCCTTCACATTGCCGATGCCGTAGATCGCGCTGATCGGCTGGTCGCTGCCGGCCAGCACGGCGATCAGCTTGGCGACGTCCATCGAACTGCCGCCGCCGAGCCCGATGACGATGTCGGCCCGGTGCTCGCGGGCGGCTGCGACAGCTTCCAGCACCACTGCCTCCGGCGGGTCCGCCACCACGTTGGAATAGATCGCCACCGCCAGTCCCGCCGCGCGCAGGCTGGCGGCCGGCGCATCGACCAGGCCGGTTTTCAGGAAGCCGGGATCGGTGACGAGGAGGGCGCGCGTGGCCACCGGGAAGCGCTGGGCGATGTGCTCGCCTAGCCGGCCGGCTGCGCCGAGTTCGGAAACGATGTGGGCGACGGTGCTGAAGGCGAACGCTGGGAAGTCGGTCATGGCGGCTCCAGGGTGGTGGATTTCACGTGAAGCTTACCTGATTTGCGCCCGCCCGGGCCATGCAGCATGCGCATAAGCCGCATTGAATTTCTTCCGTACAATGTAACCTTTACATGGTTGAGGATTGCAAGGCGATGGTCGATTATCTGGTGTTGGGTGTGGCAGCGTTCGGTGCGGGTCTGGTGGATGCGGTGGTTGGGGGCGGCGGACTGATACAACTCCCGGCCATGTTCTCGGTGTTTCCCAACATGGCGCCCGCCACGCTGATCGGCACCAACAAGCTGGCCAGCATCTTCGGCACCAGCGTCGCGGCGGTCAGCTATGCGCGCCGGGTCGCCATTGCCTGGTCGGTGGCGACGCCGGCCGCCCTGGCCGCGCTGATCTTCGCCTTCCTCGGCGCCTATACCGTCACCAAGGTCTCGGCCGACTTCATGCGCCTGCTGTTGCCGGTCGTGCTGGTGGCGGTCGCCATCTATACCTTCGCCAAGAAGGATTTCGGCAGCGTCCACGCACCTATGCACTCGGGCGCCAGGGAGCAGGCGCTGGCGCTGGTGATCGGCGCCGGCATCGGCTTCTACGACGGTTTCTTCGGCCCCGGCACGGGCAGCTTCCTGGTATTCCTGTTCGTGCGCATCTTCGGCTTCGACTTCCTCGGCGCGTCGGCCGTGGCCAAGATCGTCAACGTGGCCTGCAACTTTGCCGCGCTGGTCTGGTTCGGCTACAGCGGCCACTTGATCTGGCAACTGGGCGCGACCATGGCGGTGGCGCAGATCGCCGGTTCCATCATCGGCTCGCGCATGGCGATGAAACACGGAAGCGGCTTCGTACGCAAGCTGTTCCTGGTCGTGGTCACCATCCTGATCATAAAAACTGGCTACGATGCATGGTTGCGGTGGTGACACTGTTTCACGTGGAACAAAGGAAGGGCGCTTATTGGGAACGATAAGCGCCCTTTTTTAATGTTTCACGTGGAACAATCCAGCGATATTTTTTTGCTTAAAAAAGTCGCAGCAGCAAAAAGACTCTATAATCTGAGCTTGATCCCTTCGCTTTAACCAATTCCAACATGCTATTTCCTACAAAATTCGACGTCATCGTCGTCGGTGGTGGTCACGCCGGCACCGAGGCCGCCCTCGCTTCGGCCCGCATGGGCCAGAAGACTCTGCTGCTCACGCATAACATTGAGACGCTGGGCCAGATGTCGTGCAATCCCTCCATCGGCGGTATCGGCAAAGGCCATCTGGTCAAGGAAGTCGACGCCATGGGCGGCGCCATGGCCATCGCCACCGATGAGTCGGGCATCCAGTTCCGTATCCTGAATTCGTCCAAAGGCCCTGCCGTGCGCGCCACTCGCGCCCAGGCCGACCGCATGCTGTACAAGCAAGCCATCCGTTCGCGCCTGGAAAACCAGCCCAACCTGTGGCTGTTCCAGCAGGCCGTGGACGACCTGATGGTGGAGGGCGACCGCGTCATCGGCGCCGTCACCCAGATCGGCCTGCAGTTCCTGGCGCCCGCCGTGGTGCTGACCGCCGGCACTTTCCTCGACGGTAAGATCCACGTCGGCTTGCAGAACTACTCGGCCGGCCGCGCCGGCGATCCACCGGCGATCTCGCTGTCGGCCCGCCTGAAGGAACTGAAGCTGCCGCAAGGCCGCCTGAAGACCGGCACGCCGCCGCGCATCGACGGCCGCAGCATCGACTTCTCGCTGATGACCGAACAGCCCGGCGACCTCGATCCGGTGCCGGTGTTCTCGGTGATGGGCAAGGCCTCCATGCATCCGCAGCAGATGCCGTGCTGGGTCACGCACACCAACACCCAGACCCACGACATCATCCGCGCCGGCCTGGACCGCAGCCCGATGTACACCGGCGTCATCGAAGGCATCGGCCCGCGCTACTGCCCGTCGATCGAAGACAAGATCCACCGCTTCTCGGCCAAGGAATCGCACCAGATTTTCCTGGAACCGGAAGGCCTGACCACCAACGAATTCTATCCAAACGGCATCTCCACCAGCCTGCCGTTCGACGTGCAAATCAACCTGGTGCGCTCGATGAAGGGCATGGAAAACGCCCACATTTTGCGTCCCGGCTACGCCATCGAATACGATTATTTCGACCCGCGCGGCCTCAAGGCATCGCTGGAAACCAAGGCCATCAACGGCCTGTACTTCGCCGGCCAGATCAACGGCACCACCGGCTACGAGGAAGCGGCTGCGCAGGGCATGCTGGCCGGCATCAACGCCGCGCTGCAAACCCAAGGCCGCGAAGCCTGGACGCCGGCCCGTTCCGAAGCCTACCTGGGCGTGATGGTCGACGACCTGGTCACGCAGGGCGTGATGGAACCGTACCGCATGTTCACCAGCCGCGCCGAGTACCGCCTCAGCCTGCGTGAAGACAACGCCGACATGCGCCTGACCGAAATCGGCCGCAAGCTGGGCTGCGTCGGCGATGCGCAATGGGAAGCCTTCGAGACCAAACGCGAAGCCGTCGCGCGTGAGCTGGAGCGCCTGCGTTCCACGTGGGTGAATCCGCGCATCCTGGAAGCGGCCGAATCCGAGCGCGTCATCGGCCAGGCGATCGAGCGCGAATACTCGCTGGCCAACCTGCTGGCCCGTCCCGGCGTCGACTACGACAAGCTGATGAGCCTGTCCGGCATTGACGGCCGCGAGCTGGCCGGCCCCGGCGTCAGCGACGAAGCGGTGCGCGAACAGGTGGAAATCCAGCTCAAATATTCGGGCTATATCGACCGCCAGACCAAGGAAGTCGAGCGCCACGAGCACTACGAAAACCTGAAATTGCCGGAAGGTTTCAGCTACCTGGACATCACCGCGCTGTCGGTGGAGGTGCGCCAGAAGCTGCACGCGCAGCGTCCGGAAACGCTGGGCCAGGCATCGCGGATTTCCGGCGTGACGCCGGCCGCGATCTCGCTGCTGCTGGTGCACCTGAAAAAGGCCGGTTTCGGCGGTTTTGTTAGTCAAGATAATGCGCAAAAAGATGAGGCTGTTCAATGAAGGTGTTTGACCGTGCGGTACTCGCGGATGTTTTAAAACAAGGCATCAACAGTCTGAAGCTGGACCTCGGCGACGACCAGGTGGAGAAATTGCTGGACTACCTGGCGCTGCTGAACAAGTGGAATGCGGTGTACAACCTGACCTCGGTGCGCGATCCGATGCAGATGGTCACCTTGCACGTGCTCGATTCGCTGGCCGCGGTGCCCGCTTTCGCTGGCGCGGCCAACGTGCTGGACGTGGGAGCAGGGGGCGGCCTGCCGGGCATGGTGCTGGCGATCAGCCGTCCGGACATGAAAGTGTCGATGATCGACACGGTGCACAAGAAGACCGCCTTCCTGAACCAGGTGAAGGCGGAGCTGGGCCTGGCCAACGTGACGGTGTACACCAAGCGCGTGGAGCAGCTGGAAGTGAAGACCAAGTTCGACGTCATCACCTCGCGGGCGTTCGCCGACCTGTCCGACTTCGTCAACTGGTCCGGGCACCTGCTGCAAGAGGGCGGGCGATTCATTGCCCTGAAAGGGACGGCGCCGGCAGAGGAGCGCGAGCGGCTGCCAGAGCCATGGAAAGTGCAGAAACTGGAACCTTTGGAAGTGCCGGGGCTGGACGCGGAGCGCCACCTGGTATTCATCCAGGCCGAAACCAAGTAAATGATTTATACGATATAAACGGTTTATACAGTTTATTCTGTATAAACAGTATAAATCGTTTATATCGTTTTAATAGTATAAATAATTAAGAAGCACAACACAAAGAAATACATGGCGAAAATTTTTTGCGTAGCGAATCAAAAGGGTGGTGTGGGGAAAACCACCACGACGGTAAACCTGGCCGCCGGATTGGCAAAGCTGGGCCAGCGGGTATTGCTGGTCGACCTGGACCCGCAAGGCAACGCCACGATGGGTGCGGGCATCAACAAGGCGGGCCTGCCTGCGTCGACCTATGAGGTGATGCTGGGCGAGTCCGACGTGGCCACCGCGCGCCAGCGTTCGGAGCCGGGACAGTTCGACGTCCTGCCCTCCAACCGCGAGCTGGCCGGCGCCGAAGTCGAGATGGTCTCGCTGGACAACCGCGAGCGCCGCCTGAAGGACGCGCTGGCCGTGGTCGACAAGGAGTACGACTTCATCCTGATCGACTGCCCGCCCGCGCTGTCGATGCTGACCCTGAACGGCCTGTGCGCCGCGCACGGCGTCATCATCCCGATGCAGTGCGAGTACTACGCGCTGGAAGGGCTGTCCGACCTGGTCAACACCATCAAGAAGGTGCACGCCAACCTGAACCCGGACCTGAAGATCATCGGCCTGCTGCGCGTGATGTTCGATCCGCGCATGACGCTGTCGCAGCAAGTGTCGGCCCAGCTGGAGCAGCACTTCGGCGACAAGGTCTTCAAAACCATCATCCCCCGCAACGTGCGGCTGGCCGAAGCGCCGTCGTACGGCCTGCCGGGCGTCACCTTCGACCCATCCTCCAAGGGAGCGCAGGCGTACATCGCCTTTGGCGCCGAGATGGTCAAGCGCATCAAGAAAATGTAAGGCAATCACATGGCAACCAAAAAACTCAAAGGCCTGGGTCGCGGCCTGGAAGCGCTGCTCGGCGGCGACGGCGACATCACCACCCCGGACGCGAACACGCCGTCCGAACTGCCGGTCACGCAAATGCAGGCCGGTAAATACCAGCCGCGCACCCGCATGGACGAGGGCGGCCTGCAGGAGCTGGCCGCATCGATCAAGACCCAGGGCATCATGCAACCGATCCTGGTCCGTCCGGTCGGCACCGACAAGCTGACCGGCGCCACCAAGTACGAGATCATCGCCGGCGAACGCCGCTTCCGCGCCGCGCAAATCGCCGGCCTGGAAGTGCTCCCTGTTTTGGTGCGCGACGTCGACGACCAGGCCGCCGCCGCGATGGCGCTGATCGAGAACATGCAGCGCGAGGATCTCAATCCGCTGGAGGAGGCGCAGGGCATCCACCGCCTGATCACCGACTTCAGCTTCACGCACGAGCAGGCGGCCACCGCCGTCGGCCGTTCGCGCAGCGCCGTGTCCAACCTGCTGCGCCTGATGAACCTGGCCAATGCGGTCCAGACCATGTTGATGGCAGGCGATATCGACATGGGCCACGCCCGCGCCTTGCTGTCGGTGGACGCCGCGACCCAGATCAACCTTGCCAACATGGTCATCGCCAAGCGGTTATCCGTGCGTGAAACGGAAAAATTGGTGGCAAAAACGCTGGAAGATCAAAAAGCGTCGCCGGTCGAAGCGCGTCAAAAGGAGAAATCCGGCGATATCGTCCGCCTGGAAGAAGAATTGTCGGACAAGCTGGCCACGCCGGTCGTCTTCAAGATGGGCAGCAAGGGCCGCGGCCAGATGATCATCGACTTCGCCGACCTGGACATCCTCGACGGCGTCCTCGCCCGCCTGCGCGCCTGACAAAATTGGGGTCAAGTCTGACATTCGGACACGAACTCGGCCGTAGACCGTCGTTACGGCAGAGGCCGTGTCCGAATGTCAGACTTGACCCCAAAATGCTCTGAAAAAACGAAAACGCTTAACTGGTTCCAACTTGGTGCAACCGGCGCGGAATTGTTTATAAAAGCGTCGCTTTCGTGCACCAATTGCTCTGCTGCGGTGCAGCAATGTTTGACGTGATACAGTAAAGACACATATAATCCCGTGTCTTTGGGTTTTATCGGCTTTTTTTGGAGCTCGCCAGATGAGTGATTCGACGAGTATTTCAAAGCCGATTTTTAAAGTCGTCGCCCTCCAGTTAGCTATCGCCACTGGATTCGCCTTGCTCGCCTGGAACTTGGGCGGAGTACTCAAAGCTTGGTCGGCCGCCTATGGCGGAGCAATCGCAGTCATCGGGAGTCTGATGTACGCGATGATTGTTGCGGGCGGAACAAATGACGCCAAAAAAGCTTTCCGGTCGCATGTACGCGCCGAAGTTGTAAAAATATTTATCACGGTAGTGCTGTTTATTTTGGCACTGGCGCTGTTTCAGTCGGCCTCTTGGTTATGGCTGATCTTGGGTTTCGCGGTGGCAACCTTAGCCTATTGGTTTTCACTGCTCGCAATTTAATCACCAAAATCTAATACTTTTATGACCACAGAAAACGCTGTAGGGGCACACGAAGCGCCCACCTCCATTGAGTACATCCAGCATCACCTGAGCCATCTCAAGAATGCTGACGCCACCTTCAACCTGGATACGTTCTGGGTTTCGGCCGTTCTGGGCATGATTTTCCTCGGCGTGTTCTACATGGCCTCGCGCCGTGCGACCGCCGGCGTGCCGGGCAAGCTGCAAAACTTCGTCGAAGCCATCATGGAGCTGGTGAACGAAGTCGTCAATTCCGCATTCCACGCCAAGAGCAAGGTTATCGCGCCGCTGGCCATCACGATCTTCTGCTGGGTTTGGCTGATGAACGCGATGGACTTCCTGCCGGTCGATCTGCTGCCTAAGATTCTTGGCTACTTTGGCGTCCACAAGCTGCGAGTCGTGCCGACCGCGGACGTCAACCACACTTTCGGCATGTCGTTCGGCGTCATGCTGTGCATTATTGGTTTCTCGATCAAAGCCAAAGGTCTCGGCGGCTGGGGTAAAGAGTTGCTGACCGCGCCGTTCCACGCCCATGGCTTCATGGCTGTCGTGCTGGCCCCGGTCAACTTCATCTTCCAGATGATCGAGTTGCTGGCCAAGCCACTGTCGCTGTCGCTGCGACTCTTCGGCAATATGTATGCCGGCGAGCTGCTGTTCATTCTGATCGCTCTGCTGCCATGGTGGGCGCAGTGGCTGCTGGGTGGTCCTTGGGTTATCTTCCACATCCTGGTGGTGACCCTGCAAGCGTTTGTGTTTATGGCGTTGACTGTCGTGTACCTGAGCCTCGCGGTTGAGAAGCACTAAGCAACAAATCGTTTTTAACTTTTCAGTATCGTAGTCTTTTTTAAAATCTTAGGAGAAATTCAATGCAAGCTCTGATCGCACAAGTACAAAGCATGACCGTTCTGGCCGCAGCAATCATCATCGGCCTGGCCGCTATCGGCACCGCACTCGGTTTCGCAATTCTGGGCGGCAAATTCCTGGAAGCTTCGGCTCGTCAACCAGAACTGATGCCACAACTGCAAACCAAACTGTTCGTTATCGCCGGTCTGCTGGATGCGATCTCGATGATCGGCGTCGGCGTTGCTCTGCTGTACACCTTCAGCAACCCATTCCTGGCAGCTGTTCTGGCAGCACATTAATTCGCTCCCTTCTAGGAGAAACTTTTAGTTAGGAGCAAAGGTATGGACATCAATATGTCTCTCATCGGTCAGATGATCACCTTCGCGGTGTTGGTCTGGGTTTCGATGAAGTTCGTATTTCCATCGCTGAATGCAGCGTTGGATGAGCGTGCCAAGCGTATCGCTGACGGTCTGGCTGCGGCCGACCAAGGCCAGCAAGCGATGGTAGTGGCTGAGAAGCGCGCCAGCGAAGCGCTGGCAGGTGCACGCGAAGAAGCTTCGCAACGCGTTGCCGACGCTGAAAAGCGCGCGCAACTGGTGGCAGAAGAAATCAAAGCTAATGCACAAGCCGAAGCGGACCGCATCATTGCGCAAGCCAAGGCCGACGCCGATCAGCAACTGGCCAAGGCGCGCGAAGCGCTGCGCGCTCAGGTGGCTGACCTGGCTGTGAAGGGCGCCGAGCAAATCCTCAAGCGCGAAGTCAACGCCTCGGCCCACGCCGATCTGTTGTCGCGCCTGTCTGTCGAGCTGTAATCATGGCAGAAAACGCAACCGTCGCCCGTCCCTACGCGGAAGCTTTGTTCCGCGTAGCCCAAGCAGGTAAGGAATCGTTCAACCTCGCGGCGTGGTCCGAACTGGTGGCCGAACTGGCCCAGATCGGTGCCCACCCCGAGGTGCAAGCATTCGCCCGCAACCCGAAAGCTTCGGCTAGCGATGTGAGCGCCGCCATTACGGCACTGGTCAAGTCGCCGCTCAACACGGAAGCGAAAAACTTCCTGGCGATGCTGGTCGAAAACGGCCGCATCAGTCTGCTGCCGGAAATCGGCGCGCAATTCCAGGCGTTGAAAAACGCCGTGGAAGGTGCGGCAGACGCCGACATCACCAGCGCCTTCGACCTGAGCAGCGCTCAAGTGAGCGAGCTGGTCGCTACGCTGGAGAAGAAATTCAGCCGCAAGCTGAACCCGGTCGTGACCGTGGATCCCGCGTTGATCGGTGGCGTGCGCGTCGTCGTTGGCGACCAGGTGCTGGACACGTCGGTCCGCGCCAAGTTGCAGCAAATGCGTGTTGCGCTGGTCGCGTAAGCGCCGCTTAGAACAGATTCTTCATCTCGCGCAAGCTGAGAGAAACACTTTTAGGAGTTAGTATGCAACTCAACCCATCTGAAATCAGCGAGCTGATCAAGAGCCGTATCCAAGGCCTTGATGGCGGCGCTGAAGTACGCAACCAAGGCACGGTTATTTCCGTGGCCGACGGTATCGTCCGCATCCACGGCCTGTCCGACGTGATGCAGGGCGAAATGCTGGAATTCCCTGGTAACACCTTTGGTCTGGCGATGAACCTGGAGCGTGACTCCGTCGGCGCCGTGATTCTGGGTGCTTACGAGCACATCTCCGAAGGCGACACGGTCAAGTGCACCGGCCGCATTCTGGAAGTGCCGGTCGGTCCTGAACTGCGTGGCCGCGTGGTCAACGCCCTGGGCCAGCCGATCGACGGCAAAGGCGCTGTCGATGCCAAGCTGACCGCACCAATCGAAAAGATCGCGCCAGGCGTTATCGCCCGTGAGTCCGTCTCGCAGCCTATGCAGACCGGTCTGAAATCGATCGACGCGATGGTACCAATTGGCCGTGGCCAGCGCGAGCTGATCATTGGCGACCGTCAAACCGGTAAGTCCGCCGTGGCGGTTGATGCGATCATCAACCAAAAAGGCCAGGGCATGACCTGCATCTACGTGGCGATCGGTCAGAAAGCCTCGACGATCAAGAACATCGTGCGTTCGCTGGAACAGCACGGCGCGATGGAGTACACCATCGTTGTGGCCGCATCGGCAGCCGAATCGGCAGCGATGCAGTACATCTCGGCCTACTCGGGCTGCACCATGGGCGAATACTTCCGCGACCGCGGCGAAGACGCGCTGATCGTGTACGATGACCTGTCCAAGCAAGCCGTGGCCTACCGTCAGATCTCCCTGCTGCTGCGCCGCCCACCAGGCCGCGAAGCATACCCAGGCGACGTGTTCTACCTGCACTCCCGTCTGCTGGAACGCGCAGCACGCGTCAACGCCGACTACGTCGAAGCCTTCACCGGCGGCGCAGTCAAAGGCAAGACCGGCTCGCTGACCGCACTGCCGATCATTGAAACCCAGGCTGGCGACGTTTCGGCGTTCGTGCCAACCAACGTGATTTCGATTACCGACGGTCAGATCTTCCTGGAAACCTCGCTGTTCAACTCGGGTATCCGTCCTGCGATTAACGCCGGTATCTCGGTGTCGCGCGTTGGTGGCGCCGCCCAGACCAAGGTCATCAAAAACCTGTCCGGCGGTATCCGTACCGACTTGGCACAGTACCGTGAACTGGCTGCGTTCGCGCAGTTCGCTTCCGACCTGGACGAATCGACCCGCAAGCAGCTGGACCGCGGCGCCCGCGTGACCGAACTGCTGAAGCAGGCTCAGTACTCGCCACTGTCGATCTCCATGATGGCCGCTTCGCTGTTCGCAGTGAACAAGGGCTACCTGGACGACGTGCCAGTCAAGAAAGTTCTGCCGTTCGAAGCTGGCCTGCACGCCTACCTGAAGACCAAGCAAGCTGACCTGATGTCCAAGATTGAATCGTCGAAGCAACTGGACAAAGACGGCGAAGCAACGCTGTCGGCCGCCATTGCTGACTTCAAGAAATCCGGCGCATATTAATCGGCACGGCGGCTCCCCGGAGCCGCCTTCAGCGCAGAAGGAGTAAGGACTCATGGCAGTAGGCAAAGAGATACGTGGCAAGATCAAGAGCGTAGAGAATACGAAGAAGATCACCAAGGCGATGGAAATGGTCGCCGCATCGAAAATGCGCAAAGCGCAGGATCGCATGCGCGCCGCCCGTCCCTACAGTGAAAAGATTCGCAATATCGCCGCTAATCTGGCTACCGCAAATCCGGAATACACCCACCCGTTCCTGGCTGAAGAGCAAAAGGACACGGCGAAGGCAGTTGGCTTCGTGATCGTCACCACCGACAAAGGTCTGTGCGGCGGCATGAACACCAACATCCTGCGCATGGTGACGGCGAAAACCCGTGAGCTGGAAACAGCCGGCAACAAGATTGCCGCGGTAGCTATCGGTAACAAAGGCTTGGGTTTTTTGAATCGCGTAGGCGTCCCTGTCGTTGCGCAAGTAACGCAGATCGGCGACACGCCGCACCTGGAAAAACTGATCGGACCGGTCAAGGTCATGCTGGAAAAGTTCCAGAATGGCGAGATCGACGCAGTCTACCTGTGCTACACCAAGTTCATTAACACGATGAAGCAAGAGCCGGTAGTGGAGCAGTTGCTGCCACTGCCAGCGGCCAAGACGCAGGCTGACGCAGGTAATCACAACTGGGATTACATCTACGAGCCAGACGCGGCGACCGTGATTGATGAGCTGCTGGAGCGCTATGTGGAAGCGCTGGTGTACCAGTCGGTGGCGGAAAACCTGGCGTCCGAGCAATCGGCGCGCATGGTGGCGATGAAATCGGCAAGCGACAACGCCGGTAACGTGATCGGCGAATTGAAGCTGATTTACAACAAGACCCGTCAAGCTGCGATTACCAAAGAACTCTCCGAAATCGTCGCCGGTGCGGCTGCGGTTTAAACGAATTTAACTATATTTGAAGGAACGAACATGGCTGATGGCAAAATCGTTCAGTGTATCGGCGCTGTGGTGGACGTAGAGTTTCCACGCAACGCGATGCCTAAGGTATTTGATGCCTTGAAGATGGCTGGCTCCGAGCTGACCCTGGAAGTACAACAACAGCTGGGCGACGGCGTAGTCCGTACCATTGCTCTGGGTTCTTCCGACGGCCTGCGCCGCGGCATGATGATCCAGAACACCGGCAAGCCAATCATGGTGCCAGTGGGTAAAGCTACCCTGGGTCGCATCATGGACGTGCTGGGCAACCCGATCGACGAATGCGGCCCGGTCGCTCACGACCAGATCGCCTCGATCCACCGCACTCCTCCTGCATACGACGAACTGTCGCCATCGCAGGACCTGCTGGAAACCGGCATTAAAGTTATTGACCTGGTCTGCCCGTTCGCAAAAGGCGGTAAGGTCGGTCTGTTCGGCGGTGCAGGTGTGGGCAAGACCGTGAACATGATGGAACTGATCAACAACATCGCTAAAGCGCACTCGGGTCTGTCCGTGTTCGCCGGCGTTGGTGAGCGTACCCGCGAAGGTAACGACTTCTACCACGAAATGGCTGACGCTAAAGTGGTTGACCTGGAAAACCCGGCCAACTCGAAAGTAGCGATGGTCTACGGTCAGATGAACGAACCACCTGGTAACCGTCTGCGCGTCGCGCTGACCGGCCTGACCATGGCGGAAGCGTTCCGTGACGAAGGCAAGGACGTTCTGTTCTTCGTCGATAACATCTACCGCTTCACGCTGGCCGGTACCGAAGTATCCGCACTGCTGGGCCGTATGCCTTCCGCAGTGGGTTACCAGCCTACCCTGGCCGAAGAAATGGGCCGTCTGCAAGAGCGCATCACCTCGACCAAGACCGGTTCGATCACCTCGATCCAGGCCGTCTACGTTCCAGCGGATGACTTGACCGACCCATCGCCAGCGACCACCTTCGGTCACCTGGATTCGACCGTCGTTCTGTCGCGTGACATCGCCTCGCTGGGTATCTACCCTGCGGTGGACCCACTGGATTCGACCTCGCGTCAGCTGGATCCGCTGGTCGTCGGCCAAGAGCACTACGACACCGCGCGCGCCGTTCAGGGCACCCTGCAGCGCTACAAGGAACTGCGTGACATCATCGCGATTCTGGGTATGGACGAACTGGCGCCGGAAGACAAGCTGCTGGTATCGCGCGCACGTAAGATGCAGCGTTTCCTGTCGCAGCCGTTCCACGTTGCTGAAGTGTTTACCGGTTCGCCAGGTAAATACGTTTCGCTGAAAGACACGATCAAGGGCTTCAAAATGATCGCTTCCGGCGAACTCGATCACCTGCCAGAACAAGCGTTCTACATGGTTGGCACGATCGACGAAGCAATCGAAAAAGCCAAGAAACTCAACTAATCGTTGAGCTTTGAGCGCGGCCCTGTGCAAGCGGGGCCGCATCACACCGACAGGACACACATGGCAAACACTATTCACGTTGACGTGGTTTCCGCCGAGGAGTTGATCTACTCGGGCGAAGCCGAATTCGTCGCGTTGCCGGGCGAGCAGGGCGAGCTGGGGATCTATCCCAAGCACACGCCGCTGATCACCCGCATCCGTCCGGGCGCGGTGCGCATCCAGGTACCAGGTCAAGCCGAGGAAGAATTTGTCTTCGTCGCGGGCGGCCTGCTGGAAGTGCAGCCGGGCGCCGTGACGGTGCTGGCGGATACCGCGATTCGCGGCAAGGATCTGGACGAAGCCAAAGCGGCAGCGGCCAAGAAACGCGCCGAAGAAGCGCTGGCGAACAACACCTCCGGGATCGACTACGCGAAAGCGCAAGCCGAACTGGCAGCGGCCATCGGCCAGCTGGCAGCGATCGCCAAACTGCGCGCCAAGCACTAAGCAACGCATCAGCATCACAGCAAAAAGGCAGCCTCGGCTGCCTTTTTTATTGCGCGGTGTTGGTCAGTTCGCAGCAGGGGACGCGTCAGGGTTGCCGAGATGGCGTATCGGGTGCTCGGAGCTGCTCGGTTCAAATGGACTAACCACGACACGGACCTCATCGTTTGGGAAAAAGTGCATGAAGATGCTGCCGGTCGTTTCGTATTTCTCGACTTCCACAATTTTCGTCTTCACGATATGTTCATGCCCGACAGGCATGTCCCAACGCACCAACACCTTCATGCCGGGATACCACACTCGCGGGATGGAAGCGCAGCAGATCTCGGCGCCACCCACTCCCCAACTATCCATATTTCCTCCTCCGGCACCGTCGACCGAGGCGGAATAGATGTAATTGCCGGTATGGTTAACAATGCCGACCTGGGCTGTAACCCTGTCGCCAGGTGGTACCTGCGATTGATGCAGTGCACATCCCGAGATGCCCATCACCAAGGCAATGGCGAATAAGTGTATAAATCGTTTCATTTCGTGATTTCTTCACTCAGCCTGTGGTCGCTTTGAAGCTGGGCGCGCATCAGGATTGCCAAGATGGCGAATTGGATATTCGGGACTACCTGGGATAACCGGGCTAACCACTACACGGACTTCGTCGTTCGGGAAAAAGTGCATGTAGATGCTGCCTGTTTCTTCATATTTCTCCACTTCGACTATTTTCTCTTTCACGATGTGCTTATGTCCCTCGGGCATATCCCATCGAACCAAAACTTTCATACCTGGATACCATGCACGCGGAATGGAAGTGCAACAGATATTGGCGATGCCCTTTCCCCAACTATCCATATTTCCGCCGCCGGCGCCGTCTAATGTGGCCGAATCAATGTAGTTACCGGTATGGTTGACGATCCCGATCTGAGCAGTGGCCCTGTCGCTCGACTGCTCCCGCGATTGATGCGATGCACATCCCGAGATAGCCATCGTCGAGGCCAGCGCGAATAAGTGTATAAATCGTTTCATTTTTGAATTCCAACCTGTTGCGCTGGCGCGGCGATGGACACCCGCAGACGCCGCTTTACACGTGGCGACATGAGGTGATTATTTTTTAAACAACTTGCATTAGAACCGACAAGTCCAGGCGGACACAAGAATGATTCGATTGATCGTGATTTTTCATAGCGCGACCATGGCCGCCAGCAGTTCGGCGAAGGCGATGGCCGCCGCGCTTTGGTAAGCGCCTTTCCGGCTCAGCAGCGCAACGCCGCGGTGGGCGAAGGTCGGCGTCAGGGCGATGGCCCGCAGCCCCTCGTGTTCGCGCGCAATCGCCTCCGGCAGTATGGTCGCGATGCTTCCTCGTCGGATGATTTCGACTATCCCGCTGATCGTGTTGGCTTCGACGGCTATCCTCGGGCGCACGCCCTGCGCCTGGAAGTACGCGTCCACATGCACGCGGGTGGCGAAGTCGGCGGTGAGCAACGCCAGCGGTACGGCCGCCAGGTCGGCCGGGGCGATGCCGTCCGCTCGCGCGGCGAACGGATGGCCGGCGCCCACCACCACGCTGAGCTGCTCGACAAATAGCGCACGGCAATCGAGCTCCGCCGACCGCACCGCGCTGAAGGCGATGGCGAGGTCGACCTCGTCCTCCGCCAGCGCGGATTCGATGGCGTCCAGCGCCATCTCGCGGATGTTGATGGCGATGCCGGGATAGCGGGCGTTGAAGCGCTCGATCGCCGGCCCCACCAGATAGGCGGTGAAGGTCGGCGTCATGGCCAGCCGCAGCGCGCCGCGCGATAGGTCACGGACGTCGTGGATGGCGCGCTTTCCTGCTTGAAGTTCCCTCAATGCCCTGCGCGCGTATTCAATATAAGCCGTTCCTGCATCGGTCGGCCTCACCGTCCGACCGCTCCGGTCCAGCAGCTGGGCGCCCAGCGTGTCCTCCAGCTGGCGGATCTGCTGCGACAGCGTCGGCTGCGACACATGCAGCACCTCGGCGGCGCGGGTGAAATTCTTGTGCTCCACGACGGCGAGCAGATAGCGGATATGGCGCAGTTGCATGGTCTTCTAACTATAGGCATTGCTTATGGACTTGATTGTATATGAGTCTTGGACGCAATAGCTCCGCCGCCTCATCATGACGTCACTGCCTCATCACACAAGGAGAAACGCCATGAAGTCCATCGTCGACGGAGTGATCAAATTTCAGCAGCATGCCTTCCCGGCGCTGTCGTCGCTGTTCAAGGAGCTGGCCACCACCCAAAGCCCGACCGCGTTGTTCATCACCTGTTCGGACAGCCGCGTCGTGCCCGAACTGCTGACCCAGCAGGATCCCGGCGACATCTTCGTCATCCGCAACGCCGGCAATATCGTGCCTTCCTACAGCTCCGAACCCGGCGGCGTGACCGCCACGGTCGAGTACGCAGTCGCGGTGCTGGGCGTGACCGATATCGTGGTCTGCGGCCACTCGGACTGCGGCGCGATGACCGCCATCTCCAGCTGCAAGTGCCTGGATCATTTGCCGGCCGTGGCCAGCTGGCTGCGCCACGCGGATTCGGCCAAGGTCGTCAACGCCGCCCGCACCCATGTGTCGCCGGCCGCGCGGCTTAACGCCATGGTGCGTGAAAACGTCATCGCGCAGCTGGTCAATCTCCGTACCCATCCGTCGGTGGCGCTGGCGCTGGAGCAGGGCCGCCTGAACCTGCACGGCTGGGTCTACGACATCGAAACAGGTTCCATCGTGGCGCTGGACGGCGAGACCAGCAGTTTCGTCCCGCTGGCCGACTATCCACAAACCCGCGCGACGCAAGCCAAGCATAGCGCCCTGGTCGCTTGACCATCATTCCCCCGTTGATAAAGGAAAACACCATGCAACAATCGAACGTATTTCAAGATCCCCGCCTCGAAGTCACCTATCGCGTGCTGGCCGCCAAGGCGCTCAAGGACCTGTCCTGGAAAGAGATCGCCGCCGGCAGCGGCCTGAGCGTCCCGTACGTGACCGCCGCGCTGCTGGGCCAGCACACGCTGAACAAGGAAGCGGCCGAGCTGGTGTGCCAGCGCCTGGGCCTGGACCAGGCCGACGCCGCGCAACTGCAAGCCATTCCTCTGCGTGGCAGCATCCCCGGCGGCATTCCCACTGATCCGACGATTTATCGTTTCTACGAAATGGTGCAGATCTATGGCACGACCCTGAAGGCGCTGGTGCACGAGGAACTCGGCGACGGCATCATCAGCGCGATCAACTTCAAGCTGGATTTCAAAACGGAAGACGATCCGGAAGGCGGCAAGCGCGCCGTGATCACGCTGAACGGCAAGTTCCTGCCGAACAAGCCGTACTGAGGCAGCGCCGGGAAGAAATATTGACAAATGTGATAACGGGCACATCAGCGCAGTCCTGATCATCCTATGATCGGCGGCTACTTTGTGAAAAGAGCCTGATGAACCGAGCACTGCTGACCATCCTTGCCACCGTTGTCCTGAGCGCCATCGGCATCGGGCTGACCATGCCCATCATTCCGCAGCTGATGCGCGATGTCGGCCATACGTCCGAGCTGGGCTGGCGCTTCGGCGCCTTCACCGGACTGTATGCGTTGATGCAGTTCATTTTCTCCCCCATCCTCGGCGTGCTGAGCGACCGCATCGGCCGCCGGCCGGTGCTGCTGCTGTCGCTGGCCGGCGCCGTGGCCGACTACCTGTTCATGGCGATGGCGCCGTCGCTGGCCTTGCTGTTCATGGGCCGCGCGATCGCCGGCATCACCGGCGCCAGCATGGCCGTGACGTCGGCCTACATCGCCGACGTCACGCCGGAAGACCAGCGCTCGCGCCGCTACGGCCAGCTGGGCGCCTGCTTCGGCATCGGCTTCATCATCGGCCCGGTGATCGGCGGCCTGTTGGGCGAGTGGTGGGTGAGGGCGCCTTTCTTGGCGGCCGCGGCGATGAACGCCGTCAACCTGGTGCTGACCTTGCTGGTGGTGCGCGAATCGCACACGGCGCGCGATAGCGACGTTGGGGCCAAGGGGCGCATGTCCTTCAATCCGCTGACCAACCTGCGCTGGGCGGCCAGCTTCAAATCGTTGTTGCCGCTGATCGGCGCGTCCGGCCTGCTGGTGGTGATCGGTGAAATCGGCGGCACCGTGTGGGTGCTGTACGGTGAGGACAAGTTCGCCTGGGACTCGCTGACCATCGGCATCTCGCTGGCCTGCTTCGGCGCGTTTCACGCGCTGGCGCAAGCGTTCATCGTGGGGCCGATCGCGGAGCGCTGGGGCGAACGCCGCGCGCTGATGCTGGGCATCGCGGCCGACAGCTGCGCCTATGTCCTGATCGCATTGGCCAACCAAGGCTGGATGGCGTTCGCGCTGATGCCCTTGTTCTGCCTGGGCGGCATCGGCGCGCCGGCCTTGCAGTCGCTGGTGTCGGCCAGCGTCGGCCCGGACCAGCAGGGCAAGCTGCAAGGCGTGCTGGCCAGCACCGCCAGCCTGGCGACCGTGATCGGCCCGGTGGCGATCAGCACGATCTACTTCATGTCGCGCGGCAGCTTCCCCGGACTGGTGTGGCTGATCGGCGCCGGCCTGTATGTGTTCTGCCTGCCGGTGTTGATGCGCAAGTCCGGCATGCCGCCGGCGGCATCGTAACCGGCGGCTACGCTTCAGCAGCGCTGCCGGTATTCCGTGGGGCTCATCCCTTCGGTGCGACGGAACGCGGCGGCGAAGGCGGACGGGGTCTGGTAGCCGACCGCCAGCGCGACCTGGGTCAGCGGTATCGAAGGATCGGCCATCAGTGCGCGGGCGCGCGCCATGCGCTGGGTCAGCAGCCACTGGTGCGGCGTCAGGCCGGTGCTGCGGCGGAAGGCGGCGCAGAAGTAGAAGCGGGACAAGCCGGCCAGCTTCGCCAGGTCGTCCAGCCGGACTTCTTCATCGAGCCGCTCGTGCAGATATTCCGTCACGCGGCGGACCTGCCAGTTCGCCAGGCAGCCGCTGGCGCGCTTGCCCTCGTCGCGGCAAGTGCTCGAGTGGGCACGCACCAGTTGCATGCACAGCAGGTCGACCGCCTGTTCGACAAACAGGCCGTTGCCGGCATCGTCGCGGCAGGCTTCGGAAGCGAGGATTTCCAGCAAGGCGCTGGCGGTGGGATCGGGCAGCGCCACCCGGTCCAGCAGCTGTACCGCCGGGCCGCGATGGCCGGTCGCCTCGGCGCAGGTCTGCAGGCGCGCGTCCGAAAAATAAACATGCGAAACCTCGATCGCGCCGGCGATCATCCAGGCTGCCTCATGGCCGCTGGGGATCACCGTGATCGCCTTCTGCCGCGTGACGCCTTGCTGGTAGCGGCTGCCGTCGCGCCATTCCAGTCTTTGCGGCGCGCCGTAGTAGGTCATGACCACGTGGTCCGCCATCGGCTCGACATGGGAAGTGAAGCCGCTGTGGGCCCACCGCTCGGTGATACAGGCGCCACGGCCGCATACGTCGGGACGCAGGCGCGGCGCGACATCGAGTACGCGATTCATTTCCTGCATGGCGCTGCGGTCCAGCATGGCTTGGTATCTCCATTGGTGACAACCTTGTAAGGATATCACTGCTTCACCCCGATCCAGCGTAAGCGCGACGCGGCACATGGTTCCAGCAACAGCAGTTCGGCATGGGTATCGAGCGCCGCCTCGGTCGCGCGCAGGGCAGGGTGCAGGGCGGCCAGCGCCTGCATGTCTTGCACGATGGCGATCCAGACCACGCAGTCGGTATCGAGCGCTTCCAGCAGGCCCGCCTCCACCACGCCGGCGCCGCGGTAGCGGCCCACGAGCTCGTCGACGCGTTCGAAGCAGGCGCCGTGGAACAGGTGGACCAGCACCACGCCGCGCCTGCGGCGAGGTTCTCGCAGCGGATCGCCGGGGGGCAGAAGCGGCAGGGCATGCATGGGATCGGGGGCCTGCAGCAGCATCGTGTGTTCTGTTAGCGGCGTTGCCGCCTGCGCAGCGCACGCGCTTTCCGTGCTTGGATAAGCCCGCAGCGAAAGATGATTGCCGCGCCGGCCGGCCTCCGTGAAGCAGCCGTACGCGGCGCCGTCGCGACAGGGCTGCAACCGTGGCGGGCCACGGTGCAGCAGGATGATGGCGGAGGGCTTGTGTTCCATGCTGGCTCCTGACGTGGTGGAAGTTTGGGTTGCGCGAAGATTTTCACGTTAGCCGGGCTTCCCTGCTGTTCAGGAGTTGTGGGAACTATTCCGAAATTGCTGCCTCGGAAAGTGGGCGTTATCGCTTGCCGAACTTGTCCTTCGAGCGGGCCACGGCGGCGCGCTGCATCACCTTCCACTTGGCGACTTCGGCGATGCGGTCCAGCGGCGTCTGCTGGCTGCGGCGGGCTTCGCGCAGCAGCTTGTGGTAGTTCAGCAGACGGTCCTCGTCCACCGCGCCGCGCACCGCGCAGCCGGGTTCGCCGGCATGGCGGCAGTCGCGGAACTGGCATTGCGCCGCCAGCGCGTCGATGTCGTCGAAGGCGGCCGTCAGGCTGGCCTCGTCGGCGTCGGGCTGCCAGCTGCGCAGGCCCGGCGTGTCGATGATGCAGGCGCCGCCGGCGCAGCGGTGCAGCGAGCGCGACGTGGTCGTGTGCCGGCCGCGTCCATCTCCCTTGCGCACGCCGCCGGTCTGCTGGCCGGCCTGCGTCAGCGTGTTGGTCAGCGTGGACTTGCCGGCGCCCGAGGAGCCCAGCAACACCAGCGTCTGGCCCACGCACAGCCACGGCGCCAGCTGCGTCGCGGCGTCGTCGCTGAGCGTGTTTACGGCCAGCAGCGGAATGCTGGCGGGCAGGCGTTGGCGCAGCAGCTCCATGCGCTGGTCCACCTCGTCGCCGATGTCGGCCTTGCTCATCACCACCACCGGCTCCACGCCGGCGGTCTTGACGATGGCGAGGTAGCGCTCCAGCCGGCGCGGATTGAAGTCGTGGTCCAGCCCCATCACCAGCAGCGCCGTGTCGACGTTGCTGACCAGGCTGTGATGCCGGCCGTCGTTGCCGCGCCGGGCGATGTGGGTGGTGGGCGGCAGCAGCGCGCTGAGCCAGCGCTCGTCGTGGGCCAGCGTGGTGCTGAGCACCCAGTCGCCGACGGCCAGCGCGGCGTCGTGCAGCGCCGGCAGCACGCGCGCGCGGAACTCGTCGTGGCCGTCGTGGACGGTGAGCCAGTCGCGCTGGATTTCGGTGATGCGCACCAGCCGGGCGTTGGCCGGTGCGTCGTGCAAGAGGTAAAGCTGGCTGGCGATGGTTTGCGTTAAGCCGATAAGGCGCAGCGATTCAAAATCGATGTCGATCATGGTGTGTGTGTTTCCTGATTCCGGTAAGACGAGCAATACCCTTCGCGGCTGGGCGAATGGGTGGCGAATACGGGAAGTCAGCTGCGCGAGAACGCGCGGATCAACACACTACGGAGGGGAGTCCCGACGTAATCAGGCAGCCGACAGGAGGGCAGTATCTACTTGGCGCATTTTATGGTCTCCTGTGGATGAGTAAGGCGCACAGTGTCTCATCGGACGATGGCGCCGTCAATTGTCTTCACACTTCCAGAGGCTGGTTGGCGATTGCGACTAGCGCTTCGGGGTGGCGGAGCGCGATGGCAATCAGGGTCCGTATGGCACCGGTCGGCGGATTGCGGTCTTGCTCCCAGCTTTCCAGGGTGTCGACGGAAATGCCGAACAAGGAGGCGAACTGCTCTGAGGTCAGGCCGGTATTTTTCCGCGCGGCGATCAAAGGGGAATAGACCACGCGCCCAAGCCCCGCGCGCATTTGCTCGCCGGCTTGCAGTAACTCGGCAGCCAGGTCGCGGGTCGCTTCAAATGCTTCAAGCTCGGCATCGCTGAGAGGCAATTTACTATTCGTAGACACGGCGAATTTCCCTCAATGCTGCGCTGGACAGATTTGCGGTATCTGCCTTTGCGTATAGCGTCAACAAAACAATCTCATTTGCGGAGTTACGGGTGAAGTAAATTACCCGCACTCCGGCTGATTTTCCCGATCCTGCGCGGCGCCAACGGACCTTGCGAACGCCTCCCGTACCCGGTATCACGTCACCTGCCGACGGATGCATGGAGATGTATGCTGCAAAAGCTCCCCGTTCGTCCTCGCTCCAATAGAGAGGCCAGCGGCTTTGGAACAACGGCGTTTCAATGACGGTGTACATGAAACGACTGTACCCTCAGGAAGTATAGTCGATTTGGCGTAGCGTCAAAGGCCGTAGCTCTCCTAGGTGGCGGTGCTGCCCTCCACGATGGTTTTAGGTTCCAGGAACGCTTCCAGTCCGAACACTCCGAACTCCCGGCCGATCCCCGATTGCTTGACGCCGCCGAATGGCGCCAGCAGCTCGGGCACGATGCGGTTGATTAGTACGGTGCCTGCCTCCAGCTGTCCGGCGATCCGCTGCGCGCGCTGCGGCTGCGATGTGAACACGTAGGCTTGCAAGCCGTACTCGGAGTCGTTGGCGATGCGGATCGCCTCGTCCTCGTCGCCGTAGCCGATCATCGACAGCACCGGGCCGAAAATTTCTTCCCGCGCGATGTCCATGTCGTTGCGCACGTTGGCGAACACGGTTGGCCTGACGAAGAAGCCCGCGTCCAGGCCAGCCGGCTTGCCCTCGCCGCCGGCGATCAGCGTGGCGCCCTGCGCCAGGCCGCGCCCGATGTAGTGCTGTATGCGCTCGTACTGGGCGCGGCTGGCCAGCGGCCCGATGTGCGTGTCCGGGTCGCGCGGATCGCCGACGCGCATGCCGGCCACGATGGCGCCCACGCGCCCGGCGATTTCGTCCATGCGCTCGCGCGGCACCAGCAGCCGGCTGCCCGCCACGCAGGCCTGGCCGTTGTTCATGAATGCCGCGTTGACCGCCAGCGGCAACGCGTGCGCCAGGTCGGCGTCGTCCAGCAGGATGGAGGCGGACTTGCCGGTCAGCGCCAGGCTGACCCGCTTCATGGTGTCGATGCCGGCACGCGCGATCAGCTTGCCGGTCGCGGTCGAGCCAGTGAAGGAAATCTTGGCGATGTCGGGGTGCTTGCTGAGTTCATCACCCACGTCGCTGCCCGAGCCGAGCAGGATGTTGAAGACGCCGGGCGGCAAGTCCGCAGCGTGCAACGCCTCGGCCACCACCTGCGCCTGGATCGGGCCCAGTTCGCTGGGCTTGATCACCGAGGCGCACCCGGCCGCGAGGGCGGAGGCGAGTTTGCTGCAGATCGAGCCGGCCGCGCTGTTCCAGGGCGCGATCAGCGCGGCCACGCCGACCGGCTGCATCAGCACGGTCGCCTCGCCTGCCCGGTGGCCGGGTTTACGCTTTCCACCACGCGCTCGCCGTGCACCGGCACGAAGGCGCCGTCGATATAGGCGTGCCGGATGTTCCACGCCGCAGTTGGCTGATTGTTCATGGGAGGCCTCGTCAAGGTGGATTACAGGTGGTCGACTTCGATCACGGCATCGGCAAAGGCGCGCGGCGCTTCCTGCGGCAGGTTGTGGCCGATGCCGCCGGAGATCGTTTCATGCTTGTACTTGCCGGTGAAGCGCTTGGCATACGCGGCCGGCTCGGGGTGCGGCGCGCCGTTGGCGTCGCCCTCCAGCGTGATGGTGGGCACCGTGATGGCGGGGAATTGCGCCAGGCGCGCCTCCAGGCCGGCATACTGCGCTTCGCCGGACACCAGGCCGAGCCGCCAGCGGTAGTTGTGCACCGTGATGGCCACGTGGTCCGGATTCTCCAGCGAGGCGGCGCTGCGGTCGAAGGTGGCGTTGTCGAAGCGCCATTGCGGCGAGGCGGTTTGCCAGATCAGCTTGGCGAAATCGTGGCGGTTCTTTTCATAGCCGGCCTGGCCGCGCTCGGTGGCGAAGTAGAACTGGTACCACCATTGCAGTTCGGCGCTTGGCGGCAGCGGCTGCTTGCCGGCCTCCTGGCTGCCGATCAGGTAGCCGCTCACCGACACCAGTCCCTTGACCCGCTGCGGCCACAGCGCCGCCACGATGTCGGCGGTGCGCGCGCCCCAGTCGTAGCCGGCCAGCACGGCCTTGTCGATCTTCAATGCATCCATCAGCGCCACCACGTCGGCGGCCAGCGCGGCCGGCTCGCCGTTGCGGACCGCCTTGGCATCCAGGAAGCGTGTGCTGCCGTAGCCGCGCAGGTGCGGCACGATCACGCGGTAGCCGGCCTTGGTCAGCAGGGGCACGACGTCGACGTAGCTGTGGATGTCGTACGGCCAGCCGTGCAGCAGGATCACCACCGGGCCGTTGGCCGGGCCCTCATCCACGTAGCCCACGTTGAGCACGCCGGCGTCGACCTGCTTGATCGCTGGGAAGGGCTGCTGCTCCTGTGCCACGGCTGGCAGGGCAAATTGCGTGGCGATGGCGGCGGCTACTGCGAGGATGCGGATGGTCTTCATGGTTCACTCCTGGGTTGGCGGATCGGCTGAAATTAGTTATCGCAATAATTATTATGAACGTAAATATATACAAGGATTTCGCATTTTTCAAGTACGATAATGATTATCTCGATAAATAAATTTTGGAGTCCGTATGAGCAACGACCACAATGCCCGCAAGAACGTCGCGAAACTGGGTGATTTCATGTGCTTTGCGATCTATTCGACCAACCTGGCCTACTCGCGCGTCTACAAGCCCGTGCTCGAGCAGCTTGGCCTCACTTACACGCAGTACGTCACTATCATTTGCCTGTGGGAGGAGGACCGGCAGACAGTCAAGGGGCTCAGTGAAAAGTTGTTCCTGGAGCCCAGCACGCTCACGCCGATGCTCAAGCGCCTGGAAGCCATGGGCTATGTGCGCCGCGAGCGCGACACCGAAGACGAGCGCAGCGTGCGCGTGTCGCTGACCGACGCCGGGCGCGCGCTGCGCGAAAAAGCGTTCGATTACCGGGAGATCACGGCCAAGGCGGCGGGCCTGGCGCCCGAGGAGTTCCGGGCTTTGCAGAAGGCGGTGGTCAATTTGCGCACCAACCTGATGGATGCGGCCGACCCGGCGTCGTGATCCACCCTCAGGCCTGCTCCCTGCAACTGCGGCGGTAGTCGGCCGGCGGCCTGCCGACCAGTTTTTCGAAATCGGTGGTGAAGTGGGCCTGGTCGTAGTAGCCCAGCGCCTGCGCCAGCGCGGCCAGGTCGACCTCGCTGCCGTGCGCCAGCTGGTCGGCCGCGTCCAGCAGGCGGTTGCGGCGTATCACCCATTTCGGCGTGGCGCCCACGTATTCCTTGAACAGGATCTGCAGGCTGCGCACGCCGATGCCGATGTGATCGGCCAGTTGCCGCACCTGGGTGATATGGGGATGCCGCTGCACCGCCTCGAGTATCTGCGCGATGCGCGCGGTCTGCGGATCGGGCGCGGGCAGGGCGCGGCGCAGGATGGTGCTGGCCGCCTCCACCATGCCGGCGTCGTCGGACGCGGCCAGCACGCTGCGCTCGGCCTCGGCGTCGTCGCAATCGAACAGCGCCGACAGCGGCAATTCGCGGTTGGTTGCGGACTGCACCGGCTGCTTGAGGAAACTGCGGAACGCCCCCGGCAGGAAGCGCACGCCGAGGATGCGGCCGCTGCCCTTGAGCGTGTATTCGAACGCCCCCGTCATCACGCCGAACACCGCCGTGCGGCCGGCGTCGAACACCAGGTGGATGCAGGGCGAGGGCAGGGTGCGCTGCACATGGACCACGCCGTCCGGCAAGGAGTACGCGATCAGCCAGAAGTATTCGACAAACGGCGCCAGGTCCGGCGGCGGCAGGTAGCGTTCAAGGCGGAAGGCTTTCTCGGCCGCGGCAGGATTGATCACGCCTTTGGGCCGGCTCGTCACGGTTTGCATGATCGGGTTCGCGTTTTTACAAGACCGTCATCATAGCAAGAGATAACGTGGCGTTTCTTCACCATCGACAGGAGAAACACCATGGCACCCGAACTGACCTTGTACCATTGCCCGTATTCGCGCTCCAGCGGCGTGATGACCTTGCTGGAAGAGCTGCACGCACCGTACGAGCTGCATGTGATGAATATAAAAAAGGGCGAGAACCGCGAAGCCGCCTACCTGGCCGTCAACCCGATGGGCAAGGTGCCGGCGATCCGCCACGGCGACGCCATCGTCACCGAGCAGGTGGCGATCTACCTGTACCTGGCCGACCTGTTCCCGGAGGCAAAGCTGGCGCCGCCGCCGGGCGATCCGCTGCGCGGGCCTTACCTGCGCTGGATGGCCTTCTACGGCAGCTGCTTCGAGCCGGCCATCGTCGACAAGTGGATGAAGAACACGCCGGCCGACAGGTCGTCCTGCCACTACGGCGATTTCGACACCATGTTCAACACCTTCATCGAGCAATTGTCGAAGGGGCCGTACCTGCTGGGCGAACAGTTCAGCGCGGTCGATGTGTTGTGGGCCACGTCGCTGGGCTGGATGGGCGCCTTCGACCTGCTGCCCAAGCTGCCCGTGATCGAGCAGTACGTGGCGCGCGTCACCAGCCGGCCCGCGTTTGCCGCGGCCAACGCCAGGGATGGGGAACTGGCCGCCGCCCAAGCCGCCTGAGGATACGGCGCAACAAACATGCCGCGCACAATAGCAGTTGCATATTGTCATCGTCTATTTCCTGAGTGATAATTTGGTTGGCACTTAGTCCACCCAGGGGGAAATACATGAAGACAATGCTCGTGCTGTTGGCCGTCGTGGCGATGACCGGTTGCGCGTCGGTGGTGGCGGACAAGGCGCAACCGCTGGCAGCGACGACGCAGCCGCTGGCCGCGCCTGCCACGGGCGTCAATGAACCGGTCGTCGATGTGCCGCTCAAGCTGATGTCGCCCAGCCAGAGCGCCGCCAGGGTCAACTGATCGCGGGAGGCGCGCGCCGCACCGTGCTGACCTGGCTGGAGGCCGGTCGCATGGCCGCTTCGATGATGGCGAGCGCCACATCAGGCTGCGCGCTGCCGCACATGAAGATGTCGGCGGCGGCAAAGCCGCATTCGGGCCAGGTGTGGATCGAGATGTGCGATTCCGCCAGCAGCACCACGCCGGTCACGCCCAGGCCTTCCCCGAAGCCGTGGAAATGGCTGAACAGCACACGCGCATGCGCCGCCTCGGCGGCCGCGCGCAGCAGCGCCTCCAGCTTTGCGCAATTGCTCAATTTCTCGGCGGCGATGCCGCTCAGGTCCGCCAGCAGATGCGTGCCGGCCGGCTGATGCACAGCCGTCCGGTCCGGGAGCGCTTCGCGTTTCACTTGTGGCCCCCGCCGCCGGAGCCGCCGCCGTAACTGCCGCCGCCACCGCCGGTGTTCGAGCTCCAGGTGCTGCCCCGGTAGCCGCTGCTGTAGTTGCTGCTGCCGCTCATGGCACGCATCCAGCTGCTGCCCGAGGTGACCACGGAAACGATGACCGCGTAGATGAAGAATTTGCTCATGATTTGTCTTCGTTATCCATAAACCAGGCGGGCAGGTAGATCGCCGCCGCGCCGAGCAGGCTGAGGAACCAGGTGCCGGAGAAATTCATCAGCAGCGGTATCGCATTAATCGCCAGCATGAACCAGATGATGTACTTGGCGGTGTCGCGGTAGCGGCGCTTGCCGCCCTTGGCCGCCGCCGGCCCGACGCGGCCCTTGAATTTGTCGCCGAACCAGGCCTTGAGCTGGTCGGCCGGCACCGGCGTGGAGCGCGACCACGTCATCTCCTGCTCCGTGGTTTCGGCCGCCAGGCGGATCTGGCCGGCGGCAAACTCCTGCACCCGCGTGCGGTCGCCCGCCGCCACGCGCCAGTTGAAGGCGCCGGCGGCGAAGGTCACCACCGAGCCGTAGTCGTACAGGCGGGAGAACTGCGACCGGTCCACCGTCACCGTTGGCGCCCCGGGCGAGTACTCCACCGGCCAGTCGGCCATCACGTTCGCGCCGGACCAGCCTTCGTCCGTCTCCACCAGCCACGAGAAGCCGGCGCGGGTACCGTACATCAGGTACTCGTTCCACTGCGTGCCCTCGTCGTCGGCGCGGCGCATCATGCCGATGATGGTGAAGTCCTGGTTGTTGATTTTGGCGGTCGCGCCCAGTTCTATCGTCATCGGCACTGCTGCCACGCGCTCGCCGGCGGCCAGCACGGCGGCCTTCGGGCTGGCGGCGTCGATCTGCGCGTGGCAGGCCGGGCACACCAGCGTGGCCGTCACGCCGGGGATGTACTTGATGCCGCTGCCGCAGGACGGGCAGTCCAGCGCATCGAGCTTGCCGCGATAGCGTCCGGCCGCGCGCTGGATGGTGTCGTCGTCGCGCAGCAGCTGGCACTTCATGCTCTCCAGCGTGACGGCCAGGCCGGTGTAGACCACCGGGCGCGGCGAATCCGAATAATCGAGCGTGATGAACTCCGTGCCTCGTCTGAAGTCCGCCACCTTGGCCTGGTAGCCTTCGCCCACCTTGAACGGCAGCTCGCCCTGGCCGCCGATGCAATCGGCGGTGCGGATCTCGGCGGCGGTGTACAGCGCGCCGTTGATCGGGAAATTCTGGCCGGGCTGCAGATGCTCGAACACCGGCAGCTCCGTCGCGGCCCGGGGATCGATCTTGAATTCGGCGGTGATGGTGTACATGCCGGACGAATCGCCCAGCCACGAGGTCACGCCGTCGTCGAACAGCAGGTACCACTCGTTCCACATGCCGGCCGGGTAGCGCAGCTGGATACGGCCGACCACCGTGAACTGGCGCTTGCCCAGCACACCGGAGGTGCCGATCTGGATCGGCGAGTAGTCCTCCAGCACGGAGGACATCTTGCCCAGGTCCTTGACCGAGTCGGCGTCTTTGAGCACGCTGGTGCTGCAATACTCGCAGACAGCCATAACCGAGGCATGCGAGCGGAATTTGACTTCCGCGCCGCAGCTGGGACAGGAAACGATTTGCATCAGCCGAGCAGTTTCTTCAGCAGTTCGGCCTTGGTGCTGTCGTAGTCGGTAGCCGAGATCAAGCCCTTGTCGAGCAGACCCTTAAGTTTTTCCAGCCGTGCCTCGATCGAGTCCTCGGCCGGTGCCGCGGGCGCCGCCGGTGCGGCCTGCGGCGCCAGCGACGCGCCCAGCGCCTGGCCCATCACCTGGCCCAGTTGCACGCCCGCGCCCAGGCCGACGCCGATGCCGGCCATGCCGCCCTCGTTCTGCGCCGCCAGCGGGATCGCGGTGGCCGCCTGGTACTTGGTGAAGCCGGCCATCTTGTCGGCGCTCATGCCGCCCTTCATGCCGGCGGAGATGCGCTCGTCCAGCGCGGCCTGCAGTTCCTCCGGCAGGCTGACGCTGGCGACGTTGAATTCATCGAGGCCGATGCCATAGCGGCCGAACGCGGTGGCCAGGTCGCCCTTGACCTGCTGCGCCATCAGCGCCTGGTTGGCCGCCATGTCCAGGAACGGCACTTGCGCGCTGCCCAGCGAGCTGGCCATGGTGGCCATCAGGATGCCGCGCAGCTGTTCTTCCACCTCGTCGCGGGTGTAGGCCTCGCGGGTGCCGCTGATCTCCTTGAAGAACAGGCGCGGATCGGCCACGCGGTACGAGTACATGCCGAAGGCGCGCACGCGCACCATGTCGAAGTCCTTGTCGCGGATGGTGATCGGTTGCGGCGTGCCCCATTTGCGGCCGGTCTGCACGCGGGTGCTGAAATAATAGACATCCGACTTGAACGGCGAATCGAACAGCTTGTCCCAGTTTTTCAGGTTGGTCAGCACCGGCAGGGTTTGCGTGGTCAGCTTGTGGGTGCCGGGGCCGAACACGTCGGCGATCTGGCCCTCGTTGACGAACACCGCCATCTGCGATTCGCGCACCACCAGCACGCCGCCGTTCTGGATCTCCTGGTCCTGCATCGGATAACGCCACGCGAGGACGCCGTCGACTTCCTCGTTCCACTGCAGTACGTCGATAAACTGCTTCTTGATAAAGCTGCCTAAGCCCATGATGGTCCTCGCTTGATTAGGAAATGCAGGCGCCGTTGATGGCGCCGATGGAAATGGAGATCGCGCCCAGCAAGCCGCCGAAGGCCGCGTTGTTACCCTCGATCTGGTCCTTCGCCATGTTCAGCGCGCGCGTGGTGATGGCATAGGCCAGCATCTGCACCACCATCGCGCCGAGCGCCCAGCCGGAGAACTCGCGGTAATCGGCAGTATGCACCAGCGCCGAAGCGATGGTGATGGAAAAACCTATCAAGGCCCCGCCCAGCGATAGCGCCGCGGCGAAATTCCCCTGCCGTATCAGCAGCACCTCGTCGAAAGGCGTCATCCACGTGTAGGCTTTGAAAAAGACCGCCAGCAGCACTGCAGCCAGTAAAAGATGAATAAGGTAGTTTTGAATGGCGGGCACGGCGCACCTTGGGTTAAAGTGGTTAACTTGCTAACGCTCAAACATATTAGTGCAAAAATAGCTAAATGACCAAAAAGATTCTCATCCTGTCCGTCTTCGTTGTCGCCTCCTGCGGCCTTGCCTACGAACTGATCGCCGGCGCCTTGTCCAGCTACCTGCTGGGCGACTCGATCCTGCAATTTTCCACCATTATCGGCTGCTACCTGTTCGCCATGGGCGTTGGCGCGCACTTTTCCAAGTATGTCAGGGATGAGGATGTGCTGGCGCGCTTTGTGGACATCGAGCTGGCGGTCGGCCTGGTGGGCGGCCTGTCGGCGGCCGTGCTGTTCCTGACCTTCTCGTGGATGGCGGCGCCGTTCCGCACGCTGCTGTACGTGATGGTGTTCCTGATCGGCGCCTTCGTCGGCATGGAGGTGCCGCTGGTGATGCGCGCGCTGAACGAGCGCAAGACCGAATTCAATGAGCTGGTCAGCCGCGTGCTGACCTTCGACTACCTGGGCGCGCTGGCCGTGTCGCTGCTGTTCCCGCTGGTGCTGGCGCCGTACCTGGGGCTGGTGCGCACCGGCTTCCTGTTCGGCATGCTGAACGTGGGCGTCGCCCTGTGGACAATTACCGCGTTTCGCACAGAGCTGAAGAACGTCACCGGCCGCATGCTGCGCGCCGCCAGCGTGATGTGCGTGCTGGTGTTCGGCTTCGCCTTCGCCGACAAGATGACCTACTGGGGCGAGCATGGCCTGTTCGGCGACGAGATCGTGTACGCCACCACCACTCCGTACCAGCGGCTGGTGATCACGCGCTGGAAGGACGACCTGCGCCTGTACATCAATGGCAACCTGCAATTCTCCTCGCGCGACGAGTACCGCTACCACGAGGCGCTGGTGCATCCGGTGCTGCAACCGCTGCCCTGGGCGCGGCGCGTGCTGGTGCTGGGCGGCGGCGACGGCCTGGCGCTGCGCGAGATCCTGCGCTATCCGAACATCGAGCAGGTCACGCTGGTCGATCTCGATCCGGCCATGACCGGCGCCTTCACCAAGCGCGAGGAACTGGTCAAGCTCAATCACGGCTCGTTCAGCGACAAGCGGGTGCGCGTCATCAACGCCGACGCGGCGATCTGGTTGCAGCACAACGATGACATGTTCGACGCCGTCATCGTCGATTTCCCCGATCCGTCCAGTTTCGCGCTGGGCAAGCTGTATTCGGTGCCGTTCTACGGCATGGTGAAGAAGCATTTGGCCGCCAACGGCTTGATGGTGGTGCAATCGACGTCGCCGTTCTTCGCGCCGCACGCCTACTGGACCATCGACGCGACGCTGCGCGAGGTCGGCCTGAAGACCTATCCATATCACGCCTACGTGCCGTCGTTCGGCGAATGGGGCTTCATTCTCGCCACGCCCCAGGCGGACTACAAGCCGCCCACCGAATACCGCCTGCCGATGCGCTACCTGAACGCCGATACCACGCGCGAGATGTTCGTCTTCCCGCCGGACATGAAGGCCTTGCCGATGGAGCCGAACCGTCTCAACACGCAATCGCTGGTGCACGAGTTCGAGCAGGACTGGCGCCGGGTGATACGCTGATGCTGCGCCGTTCCTTCCTGGTATGGGCCGGCGCCAGCGGCGTGGTGGCGGCGGGCAGCGTGGCGGGATTTCACCGCTGGCAGGAGATCACGCCAACGGTGCATTATCCGGGCCGCGCGGAGGGGCACTTCCTGCGCGAGCGCCGCCCCTTGCCGCCGCCATCGAAAGTTATCCACACCGATGTCGCCATCCTCGGCTCCGGCGTGGCCGGCCTGACCGCCGCGTGGAAGCTGAAAAAACTCGGCAAGACCGGCGTGCTGATGATCGACGGCCCGCAGCCGCACGGCAACGCCGCCGGCGGCGCCTTCGGCGACCTCGAATATCCGACCGGCGCGCACTACCTGCCGCTGCCGTCGCCGGAATCGGTGCATGTGCGCGAGATCCTGGCCGACCTGGGCATCATTCAAAAAGATCCGATGGCGGAGAAGCCCTACTACGACGAGCGCTACATCCTGCACGGGCCGGAGGAGCGGCTGCTGTTCAACGGCCACTGGCAGGACGGCTTCATCCCCACCGACGGCGTGCCGCAGTGGGAGCGCGAGGAACACACGCGTTTCTTCGCCGAGGTAACCCGGCTGCGCCAGACGCATGGCGCGGACGGCCGCCGCGTGTTCGTGTTCCCCACCGTGCTGTCGTCGGAAGACCCGCAGTGGCAGGCGCTGGACCGCATCACGCTCAAACAATGGCTGGAGCAGAACGGCTACAAATCGCCGACGCTGCACTGGTACCTGAACTACTGCTGCCGCGACGACTACGGCACGCGCTACGACCAGGTTTCGGCCTGGGCCGGGCTGCATTATTACTGCAGCCGCTGGGGCCAGGCCGCCAACGCCGGCAATGGCGCCTGGCTCACCTGGCCGGGAGGCCTGCAGCCGCTGGCTTCCGGCATCGAGCGCGCGTCCGGCGTGCAGCGCATGGCCGGCACCGCGGTGTCGCTGAAGAAGACGGCGGACGGCGTCGAAGCGTTGTGCTTCAAGCTGGAAAACGGCCAGCCGTCGAGCTACATCGTCCGCGCCCGCAAGGCCATCTGCGCGATGCCGACCTACTTGGCGGCGCGGGTGGTGGAGAACATCGCCGCCTACGGCTTCGATCCTGCCCAACACGTGCCGCAGTACGCGCCGTGGATGGTGGCGAACTTCCTGCTCAAGCGCTTTCCGGACGAGCGTCCCAGCCAGCCGCTGTCCTGGGATAATGTGGTGTACAGCGAGCCGGGACTGGGCTTCGTCGTCTCCACCCACCAGGACATACGCGTGCAGCCGCCGGAAAAGACCGTGTTCAGTGCCTACGTCGCGCTGTCGGACCGCAAGCCCGGCGCCGCGCGCCGCTGGATGGAGGCCGCCAAGCCGGAGGAGCTGCTGGCGCTGGCCAGCGCCGATTTGAAGGAAGCCTACGGATCGCAGTTCGCCTCCTGCGTCGAGCGGGTCGACATCACGCTGCGCGGGCACGCGATGGCCTCGCCGGGACCCAACTTCCGCAGCAACGCCGGCATGAAGGCGCTGCGCGAGGCCGATGGCCCCATCCTGTTCGCGCACGCCGACCTGTCGGGCTTCTCGGTATTCGAGGAAGCCGCGTGGTGGGGCTGCCGTGCCGCCACACTTGCCGCAAAGTGATAAGCTAATCCCATGACACATAACGCCTGCCAGCGCTTCGGCGCCTCCGCCAAACTGAAACTGCGTGAAAGCGACGCAGACGACGCGGCATTTTCCAGCCTCTCCGCCAACCCGGAACTGAGCAAGTCCAAAGCCAAGGCCCTGGACCTGAAGCGCACCGCCGCGCTGATCGCCCGCATCGACGCCTTGCAGGACAAGCTGTACGCCGAACATGATCGGAAGGTGCTGCTGATCCTGCAGGGCATGGACACCGCCGGCAAGGACGGCACGATACGCGCCATGTTCAGCGGCATCAGCCCGATGGGCGTGCGCGCCGCCGCCTTCAAGAAGCCGACCGACAACGAACTGGCCCACGATTACCTGTGGCGCGTGCACCAGCAAGTGCCGGTCAAGGGCGAGATCGCGATCTTCAACCGCAGCCACTACGAAGACGTGTTGATCACCAAGGTGCAGGGCATGATCGACGGCGCCGAGTGCAAGCGCCGCTACGCGCAGATCCGCGATTTCGAACGCATGCTGGCGGAGACCGGCACCGTGATCGTCAAGGTATTCCTGCACATCTCGAAGGAAGAACAGCGCGAGCGCCTGCAGGAGCGGCTGGACGATCCCGACAAGCAGTGGAAATTCAACCCGTCCGACATCGACCAGCGCAGCAAGTGGGACGACTACCAGCGCGCCTACGAACGCGCCATCCGCGAGACCAACGCGCCGCACGCGCCGTGGTACGTGGTGCCGGCCAATTCCAAGACTCATCGCAACCTGGTGGTGGCCAGCCTGCTGCTGGAGACCCTGGAAGCGATGGACCTGGCCTATCCCGAACCGCATCCCGATTTATCCTCGTTCACCGTGGAGTAAAGGAGCTTACCCATGTTGCAGCTTAAAGATCCCAACCTGCTGCGCCAGCAGGCCTACATCGACGGCGCCTGGAGCGACGCCGACAACGGCGCCACGCTGGCCGTGACCAATCCCGCCACCGGCGAGCAGCTGGGCGCCGTGCCGCTGATGGGCGCCGCCGAAACGCGCCGCGCCATCGCTGCCGCCAACGCGGCCTGGCCGGCCTGGCGCAAGAAGAGCGCCAAGGAGCGCGCCGCCATCCTGCGCAAGTGGAATGACCTGATCCTGGCGAACACCGAAGACCTGGCGCAGTTGATGACGGCCGAACAGGGCAAGCCGCTGGCCGAGTCGCGCGGCGAGGTGGCGTATGGCGCTTCCTTCATCGAATGGTTTGGCGAGGAAGCCAAGCGCGTGGCCGGCGAGACGCTGGCCTCACCATGGGCGGACCGCCGCCTGCTGGTGACCAAGGAGCCGATCGGCGTGTGCGCCGCCATCACGCCGTGGAACTTCCCGATCGCGATGATCACCCGCAAAGTCGGCCCGGCGCTGGCGGCAGGCTGCCCGATGGTGCTCAAGCCGGCCGAGTCGACGCCTTACTGCGCGCTGGCGCTGGCCGTGCTGGCCGAGCGCGCGGGCGTGCCGGCCGGCGTGTTCAGCGTGGTGACGGGCACGCCGAAGGAGATCGGTGGCGAGATGACGTCCAACCCCACCGTGCGCAAGCTGACCTTCACCGGCTCGACGGCGGTGGGCCGCCTGCTGATGGAGCAGTGCGCGCCGACCATCAAGAAGCTGTCGCTGGAATTGGGCGGCAACGCGCCGTTCATCGTGTTCGACGACGCCGACCTCGATGCGGCGGTGGAGGGCGCGCTGGCCTCCAAGTACCGCAACGCCGGCCAGACCTGCGTCTGCGCCAACCGCATCTACGTGCAGGACGGCGTGTACGAGCAGTTCGCCGAGAAGCTGGTGGCGGCCGTGGCCAAGCTCAAGGTCGGCAACGGCGCGGAGGAGGGCGTCACGCAAGGCCCGCTGATCGACGACAAGGCGGTGCAGAAGGTCGAGCAGCACGTGGCCGACGCGCTGGCCAAGGGCGGCCGCCTGCTGGCCGGCGGCAAGCGCCATGCGCTGGGCCACAGCTTCTTCCAGCCGACCGTGATCGCCGACGTCACCAGCGACATGATCGTCGCCAGCGAGGAAACCTTCGGCCCGCTGGCGCCGCTGTTCCGCTTCACCACCGACGAGCAGGCGGTGGAGCTGGCCAACAGCACGGAGTTCGGGCTGGCCAGCTACTTCTATTCGCGCGACATCGGCCGCATCTGGCGCGTGGCGGAAGGGCTGGAGAGCGGCATGGTCGGCGTCAACACCGGCCTGATCTCCAACGAGATCGCGCCGTTCGGCGGCGTCAAGCAGTCGGGCCTGGGACGCGAGGGATCGCACTACGGGCTGGACGATTTCCTGGTCATCAAATACATCTGCATGGGCGGGATTTAACGCCGCACCAGCACGGTGGCCGGCGCCACGCCGGTCAGCCGGTCCACCATGCGCTTGACCGCCGCCATCTGGTTGCCGGACTTTTGCGCATAGCGCGGGTCGTCGTAGGCGAACCAGTCCCAGCATGCCTTGGGATTGGTGTAGGGGTAGATCGCCGACGCCTGCGGATACAGCACCACGATCTTGTTGCTGTCGGCCCAGGCGTTGTAGCCGGCGCGCTCGACGAAGGTGGTGCCGATGTCGTCCAGGTCCTGCTGGCAGCCGTGGAAGGCCACATGCAGGCGGCAACCCGCGCCGTTGTTGGCGTCGCACGCCTTGGGCACGTACAGGTAGCCGGTTTCCGCCATGCCGTGCCAGCCCGGCAGCGGCAGGAATTCCGACTGGTCGAAGGCGATGAGGCGGCCGCTTAGCGCGCCGTTGTTGCGCGGCGTGAGCGGTCCGTAGATCCAGCGCAGCAGTTCGCCGGCCGCGTCGTAGCCGCAGTTGTTGATGTAGGGCGTGCCCAGCGTGGCGCAGCTGTTGCCGAACTGGTCGGTCGGCATCGCGTGCTCGGCCGGCAGGTTGCGGGTGTAGGAGATGTGGTCGGCGTCGATGTAGTGGCGATAGTAGAAGTACAGGTCGTTCATCACCGGTTGCGGCACGACGGTATCGGCGCTGCCGGAGAACATCCAGATGTGGTGGCCGGCCAGGGCGGCGGGCGGGTCGATGCCGCCCGCGCCGGCGAACCAGTCGGTGAAGGCGATCAGTTCATTGATGCGGGTGCCGCCGGGGTGCACGCGGCACGGGAACAGCTCGCTGGTGCAGCTGCAGCTGATGGTGGCGATAAGCGCGCTGCCCTGCGAGCAGAAGTATGGCCCGCCGGCGACGATGCCGGCGCCCTGCACCGTCTGCGAGAAGGCCACCTCGAACTGCACCGCCATGTAGGCGCCAGAGGACAGGCCGGACACGGTGACCTGGGTGGCCGTCATGTTGGGCAGCGCGACTGTTTGCACCGGGGCGGCGCCGGCCGGTCCCACGCACAGCAGGCACATCAGGCACAGCAGGCAAAGCGGCTTCATCATGGCATCCTCACGTGGCGTCAGGTCTGGCATGCAGTGTGGAGCAGCAGGGCGGATTTCGCTTAATTTCGCTCAATCGTGCGCGGGGCTGGGAAAGGTTATCCACAGCCTCGGCAAGCAGGCCGCCCGAGTTTGTCATAAAATGGTTTTTTCCCTTTCCCCGCCGACCATCATGTCCAAGACCCTTGCCCAGTTATGCCTGGTATCCGCGCTGACCGTGATGGCCAGCGCCTCCGCCTTCGCCCAAACCCCTGCCGCCGCGCCAGCCGCCACTGCGGCCGCCGCGCCCGCCAGCTGCCCGGCCATCCTCAAGCAGACCTTCAAGCGCCTGCAGGACGAATCGCCGCAGGACCTGTGCCAGTATTCCGGCAAGGTGATTTTGGTGGTCAACACGGCCAGCTACTGCGGCTTCACCAACCAGTACGAAGGACTGGAGGCAATGTACGCCAAGTACGGCAGCAAGGGCCTGGTGATCCTGGGCTTCCCGTCGAACGACTTCGGCCAGCAGGAGCCGGGCAGCAGCAAGGAAATCGCCGACTTCTGCTACAACACCTACGGCGTGAAGTTCCCGATGTTCGCCAAGTCGGTAGTGTCGGGCAAGGAACCGAATCCGCTGTTCGCCAACTTGATCAAGATCACCGGCAAGGCGCCGGCCTGGAACTTCCACAAATACCTGATCGACCGCAACGGCAAGGTGGTGGAGAATTTCGGCAGCAAGGTCACGCCTTCGGACAAGCAGCTGGTGGGCGCGGTGGAAAAAGCGCTGGCGATGTAAGCCAGCCGGACTAGTTCAGCTTGTAGCGCTTTTGCAGGGCCTTGAGCTCGCCGGAAGCGTCCATCTTGTGCACGCCGTCGGCCAGCGCGCGGACCCAGGTGTCGGCGCGGATGTCCTGCGCCGCAAAGCCGATGGTCAGCGGCAGCTCGTTGTCGAGGCAGCCCGCCTGGCGGATGCGGCCCGCCACGTCGAGCCGCTTGCTCAGTTGCGCCATGACGGCGGCATGTTCCAGGATCACGCGGTAGCGTCCGCCCAATAGCTTCTGCACATTGGTGGTGCCGGCCGACGCGCCGAAGGCCAGCGCGATGCGGTCGTGCTGGTCCCGGTTTTCCGCGATATAGGCATCCACCGGGCCGTCGTCGTAGCCGTAGTCGTCGATCACGCCCACCACCTGCGTCTTGAGCGAAGCGATGGAATGAAAAGTCCAGTCGTCGCCGGCCCGCGTGTAGAAGCAGGCCCGCGACTGCGCCAGGGGCGCGCTCAGGCGCAGGCGGCGGTCGATCGGCGGGGCGTAGACGCCTTCGATATCGCCATGCACCGTCTGCGTGATGGCGCGGTTGAGCGGCATGAGCACCGGCTCCACCCGATAGCCTTCCGCAGCCATCGCCATCGTCGCCAGTTCCACCAGATAGCCGCTGGGCGGCTTGCCGCCGAGCGCGCACACGTAGGGACACCAGTCGTCCGAGCCCAGCCGGATCAACTGGCCGGCCTGCGCAGAGCCCGCCGAGGCCAGCAGGCAAGCGAGCAGCGCAGCGGCAAGCGGCCGGCTGGCGTTGAGGGTCATCGAGTACTCCCGGATATCCTGCGGATGGAGACCCCAGTATAGCGAAATGCGTTGGCCGGGTAAGCAACGCTGAACTTCGGCGTACGGCCGAGGTCTATCAGTGATGGCTGCTTCGGCGGCTCAACCACTGGAGCAGGGGGAACTTTATGGCGCGTATCGCGAAAAGGGCGGCAGCCGTGGCCAGCGGGCCGATCGATATCGCGCGTGGCGGCATCGTCATCCGGTCGAGCATGCCGACCGCCCGGCAACTGGTGCGGGCACGCGGCGAGGGCAGGCGGACCGCCATCATGCTGGTCGAGGCCGCAGGCGATATCGATGTGGAACCCGGCACGCCAATTTTCAGCCTCGATTCGCTCGACCCCGAGCTGGTGGTCCGTGAGCTCGACGGCAGGGCGGCCAGTGGCTATTTCAAAGCCGGGAGGTTTATCGAAGTCTTGTAAGCTCAGGCGGTTGCGAGCGCAAAGCCCTCGTCCAGCCAGCCGGTGATCCCGCCCGGCATCAGCTTGACCGGACGGCCCAGCCGCGCCAGGCGCACGGCGGCGCGGGCGGCGCCGTTGCAGTGCGGGCCGGCGCAGTACACGACGAACAGCGTGTCGGCCGGGAACTCGGCCAGCCTGGAGCCGATGATCTTGCGGTGCGCCAGGTCCAGCGCGCCCGGCACGTGGCCGGCCTTATACTTCTCCGTGCCGCGCACGTCCAGCAGGACGAAATCCCGCGGGCCGTTGGTCAGCGTGTCGTGCACGTCCCAGCAGTCGGTTTCATGGCTGAAGCTCGCTTCAAAGCGGGCCAGCGCGTCGCTACTGGCGGCGGCGGGAATGGCGGCGACGAGGGACTTGGCGGACATCGTGATCTCCTTCATTGAGTGGACAGTGACGCCATTGTGCGGCGCCGCCCGCATCGCCGGCAGTGGCGCACAAGCCATTCTGCGTTAAGATCACGCCATGAAAAAACACCTGGTTGTCGCACTGGCCTACGACCGCCTGTGCACCTTCGAGTTCGGCTGCACGGTCGAGCTGTTCGCGCTGGAGCGTCCCGAGCTGGACGTGGACTGGTACGACTTCGCGGTCTGCGCCATCGAGCCCGGCCCGATCCGCGCGGCCGGCGGCATCACCGTGCAGGCGCCGTACGCGCCCGAGCTGCTGGAGCGCGCCGACACCATCGTCATCCCCGGCTGGCGCGACGCCGACGAGCCGCCGCCGCCGGCCATGCTGGAGGCGATCCGCGCCGCCCACCGGCGCGGGGCGCGCCTGTGCTCGATCTGCTCGGGCGTGTTCGTGCTGGCCGCCGCCGGCGTGCTGGACGGCCAGCGCGCCACCACCCACTGGCGCTACGCCGACCGCCTGGCGCAACGTTATCCACAAATCCAGGTCCAGCCCGACGACCTGTACGTGGACAACGGCCAGGTCATCACCGCCGCCGGATCGGCCGCCGGCCTCGACATGCTGCTGCATCTGGTGCGGCGGGATTATGGCGCCAAGGTCGGCAACCTGGTGGCGCGGCGGCTGGTGGTGGCGCCGCACCGCGAAGGCGGCCAGGCGCAGTTCCTGCCGCGGCCGATGGCGCGCGGCGAGCAGGGCCGCCTGTCGCGCCTGATGGACTGGCTGCGCAGCCATCCGGCGCAGCCGCACACGGTCGACAGCATGGCCGCACGCGCCGCGATGAGCCCGCGCACCCTGCAGCGCCAGTTCCAGCAGGCCACCGGTTTCGGCCCGGTCGAATGGCTAATCCGCGAGCGCATCGCCCTGGTCAAGGACATGCTGGAAGAGCCCGACCTGCCGCTGGCGCGGATCGCCGAGCGCGCCGGCTTCGGTTCCGAGGAATCGCTGCGCCATCACTTCCGCCGCCTGGCCGCGACCACGCCGGCCGCCTACCGCCGCCGCTTCACCCGCCCCGCCTGAGCGCCAAACAGTCCAAATGGACTGTTTTCTCACGGCAACTCGCCCTGTATAATCGACAAGATTGACTTATCAAATGAGTCACGCTGCGTTTTTATTAACCAGGCCGTGGCAGCCGCTGCGCGCCCTTCACATCTCCTTACTAGGAACCCGATATGGACCCCTACCTGGGCGAAATCAGGATCATGGCCTTCAATTATGCGCCGCGCGGCTGGGCGAGGTGCGATGGACAGATACTCGCCATCCAGCAGAATACGGCACTGTTTTCCCTGCTGGGGACGACTTACGGCGGTGACGGCATACGCACCTTTGCGCTGCCCGACTTGCGCGGCCGCATCCCCTTGCACGTCAGCGGCGCGGCCTATTGGCTGGGCCAGAGCGGCGGCGAGGACGTGCATATGCTGACCAACGCTGAAATGCCGGCCCACACCCACACACTGCTGGGCAGCGGCGCACCGGCCGTCACCGGCGCACCGGCCAACGCGGTGCTGGGCACCAAGGGCCGCCTTGGCCGCGACCTGATGGGACCGGCCAATTCCGCGCTGGCGCCAGCCGCGCTGAGCGTCGCCGGCAGCAATCTGCCGCACGAGAACATGCAGCCCTATCTGCCGCTGACCTTCGCCATTGCGTTGACCGGCATTTTCCCACCTCGAAACTGAGCGACTCCATGAGTGAACCATTTATCGGCGAAATCCGCCTGTTTGCCGGACAGTTTGCCCCTCAGGGCTGGGCATTCTGCGACGGCAGCGAGCTGCCAATCGCACAGAACGACGCCTTGTTCACCCTGCTCCAGACGCAGTACGGCGGCGATGGCCAGCAGACCTTCGCGCTGCCGGACCTGCGCGGGCGCGTGCCCCTGCACACCAACCAGGGCGCGGGCCCGCGCCCCTTTTTGCTGGGCCAGCCGGGCGGCAGTGAAACGGTGGCGGTGACCGCGCAGACCATGGGCGCCCACAGCCACGCGCTGCCGGCCAGCCAGGACCGCGCCACGCCGGCCTACGCCCAGGGCGGCGCCGGCGCCTTCGCCAACACCGGCGGCGCCCCGGTCTACGGACTGAGCGGCAGCGGCGGCACCACCGCCCTGCGGGCCGACACCATCGCGCGGGTGGGCGGCGGCCAGCCCCACAACAATATGGCGCCGTATCTGGGCCTTAATTTCATCATTGCGCTGACGGGCATCTACCCGTCCTACGGGTGACAGGACAATTCCATGAGCGATCAATATATCGGCGAAATCCGCATGTTCACGTATGGCTTCGAGCCTGTGGGCTGGCTGCGGTGCGAGGGACAGCGGCTGGCGATACGCCAATATACGGCCCTGTTCGCCGTGCTGGGCACGGTCTATGGCGGCGACGGCACCAGCACGTTTTGCCTGCCCAACCTGGGCGGGCGCATGCCCCTCCATGTGGGCGGCTCCCCCTCGCCGTACCTGAGCGAACATCAGCTGGGCGAGCAGGGCGGCGAGGCCAATGTCACCCTGCAGCCCGGCCATCTGCCGCCGCATACCCACACCGTCACCGCGCTGACCGGCGCCGCCACGCAGAGCGCGCCGGGGCCGTCGACGCTGCTGGCCGATGGCGGCGCGGTGCCGGTGTACACGGGCGCCGCC
>NZ_WWCX01000229.1:0-1951 GCF_009857655.1 Duganella vulcania | reverse complement strand
TGCGGGTGCGCGCCGGCGAGTCGATCGCCGCGGCCATCGCGCAGGCCAAGCCGGGCGACACGGTGCGCGTGGAGGCGGGCCGCTACGTCGAACACCTGCGCATCGACAAGCCGCTGACGCTGCAGGGCGAGGGCCACCCCGTCATCAGCGGCGCCGGCAGCGCCGACGTTATCCGCGTCAGCGCGCCCGGCGTCACGCTGGCCGGCCTGGTGGTGCGCGACAGCGGCATCGACCTGACCGCGCAGAACGCCGGCATCTACGTGCTGCCGGGCAGCCACCGCGTGACCATCGCTGATTGCCAACTGGCCGCCAACCTGTTCGGCATCTGGCTGGAGCGCTCGGACGACGCGCAATTGCTGCGCAACGTGGTGACCGGCCGGTCCGACCTGCAATCGGCCGCGCGCGGCAACGGCATCCAGGTGTACGACACGCGCGGCGCGCAGGTGATCGGCAACGAAATCAGCGTCACGCGTGACGGCATTTACGTGGACGTCTCGCGCGACGCGCTGTTTCGCGGCAACCGCATCCACCACGTGCGCTACGGCACGCACTACATGAACACCAACCATAGCACCTGGGAAGGCAACGAGGTCTACCAGAACCGCGCCGGCCTGGCGCTGATGGAAGTGCGCAACCTGATCGTGCGCCACAACATCGCCTGGGGCAACGCCGACCACGGCATCATGCTGCGCACCATCCAGGACTCGGTCATCGAGGACAACGTGGTGGCCGGCAACGACCGCGGCTTCTTCATCTACGACGCCGAATACAACATCGTGCGCCGCAACCTGGTGATCAACAACCGCACCGGCGTGCACCTGTCGGCCGGCTCGTCCAACAACCAGGTCGACAACAACGACTTCATCGGCAACGAGGAGCAGGTGCGCTTCGTGGCCGCGCAGGACGTGCAATGGGGCCGCACGGCCGGCAACTACTGGAGCAACTACGGCGGCTGGGACCAGAACGCCGACGGCATCGGCGACCTGCCGTACGAGGCCAACGACGTGGTCGACCGCCTCGGCTGGCAGTACCCGCTGATGAAGCTGCTCAGCGCCAGCCCCGCGCTGCAGACGCTGCGCTTCGTCGCGCGCCAGTTCCCGCTGCTGCGGGCGCCGAGCGTGGTCGACAAGCATCCGCGCATGCGGCCCGCCTCCCTTGATTGGAAAAAATGGCATGACATCTACCCACGTTGAACCCGCCGGCGCCGCCGTGTCGCTGGCCGGCGTCGGACAGCGCTTCGGCGCGGTGACGGCGCTGCATGAAGTAACGCTCGACATCGCGCGCGGCGAAATGTTCGGCCTGATCGGCCACAACGGCGCCGGCAAGAGCACCTTGTTCAAGCTGATGCTGGGGCTGATCACGCCCAGCAGCGGCACGCTGCACGTGCTGGGCCAGCGCACCAGCGCGCCGGCGTTCCGCCAGGCGCGGCGCCGCATCGGCTACCTGCCGGAGAACTTCGTCACCTACGACAACCTCAGCGGCAGGGAAGTGCTGCACCTGTTCGCCGACCTGAAGCGGGTGGCGCGCGGCGCCTGCCCGGCGCTGCTGGAACAGGTCGGCCTGGCCGGCGCCGCCGACCGGCCGGTGCACGGCTATTCGAAAGGCATGCGGCAACGCTTGGGACTGGCGCAAGCGCTGCTGGGCGAGCCGGACCTGATCTTCCTGGACGAACCGACCAACGGCCTCGATCCGCAAGGCATCGCCGACTTCTACGCCATCCTGCGCGCGGTGCGGGCGCGCGGCGCCACCATCGTCATCACCTCGCACATCCTGGCCGAGATCCAGGACCGGGTGGACCGGCTGGTGATCATGCACGGCGGACGCATCGCCGCCCAGGGCACGCTGGCGCAGCTGCGCAGCGGCATGGCGTTGCGGCTGGGCGTGGTGGCGACCGTGGCGGAAGCGGACCAGGCGCAAGCGCTGGCCGCGCTGGCCGCGCTGCCGGGCGACG
>NZ_WWCX01000228.1:0-1951 GCF_009857655.1 Duganella vulcania | reverse complement strand
AGCGGCGGCGGCGTGGGCGCGCCGGCCGGCGCGGCCGGCTGGCCTGCCAGCATCATCACCACCTGCGGCGTGCCGGTGCGCTCGGCGAAGTATTCGGTGTGGCCGGAGAACGGCACGCCGGCGTCGTTGATGGTGCTCTTTTGCAGCGGCGCGGTGACCACCGCCTCGAACCAGCCGGCCTCGACGCCTTCGATGGCGGCGTCCAGCGTGGCCAGCACGCTGCGGCCGTTTTCCTTGTCCAGCTGGCCCGGCACGACATGGGCCGCCAGCGGCACGTCGATCACCGTCACGCGCTCCGGCCCGAAGTGCGGCAGGCCGCCGTGGCGCACCGCCTGCAAGGACAGCGCGGACAGCTTGATTTCGGGATCGATGTAGCTGGCCGTCATGGCCAGGAAGGCGGCGTCGCCCAGCAGCACGCAGTTGACTTCCCTGCGGCGCGCCCAGGCGGCGCGGATCGCCAGCTCGGGGCCGACGCCGGCCGGCTCGCCGACGGTGACGGCGATGGCCGGACGGGCGCCGCGGGCGCGACGGGTGGTGGCTTGGGGGCGCAGCGCGCTGCGCCCGGAGTGTTGAGTGGCGCTCACGCGGGTTCCCCTGGTTGGCTTACTTGGCGGCGGCGCCGTCGTCGGTGCGGAATTCCACGTAGGCGCGGTCGCGCACTTCGCGCTGCCAGCTCTCGGCCGCTTCCTCGACCTTGCGTTCGCGGATGGCCTGGCGCGCGTTGTTGCGCTCGCGCTCCTTGGAGACGTCGTCGCTCTTGCGCTCGAGCACCTCGATCAGGTGCACGCCGAAGCTGGTCTCGACCGGCTGGCTGATCTCGCCGATCTTCAGGGCGTTGATGGCGGCCTCGAACTCCGGCGTGACGTCGCCCGGATACAGCCAGCCCAGGTCGCCGCCCTTGGCGGCCGAGCCGTCGTTCGACACCAGCCGCGCCAGGTCCTCGAACTTGGCCGCGTGGTTGTCCAGGCGCTCCTTCAGTTCCAGCAGCTTGCGCTTGGCGTCGGCCACGCTCATGGTCGGCGTGACCTTGATCAGGATGTGGCGCGCGTGGGTCTGCTGCACGGCGGCCACGGCCTGCGCCTCGGCCAGGCTGCGGCGGTCCACCGCCTTGAGGATGTGGAACGCGCCCACGCTCTTGATGATGGGCGTGACCTGGCCCGGCTTGAGCTTGCTCAGCGCCTCGGCAAACACCGGCGGCAGCCGCTCGGGCTGGCGCCAGCCGACCACGCCGCCCTGCAGCGCGTCGCTGGCGTCCGAATAGGTGGCGGCCATCTTGGCGAAGTCGGCGCCGGTGCGCAGCTGGCGCATCACGTCCTCGGCGCGCGCGCGGCGCTGGGCGATCACCTCGGCGGTGGCGTTGTCCGGGATGCGCACCATGATCTGCGAGATGTTGATCTCGAACTGCTCGGCGGCGGCGGCCTTCTCGGCCGCGATGAAGCTGTCCACCTCGGCCTCGGAGATCTGGATCTTGGCGTCCACCTCGTGCTCGCGCAGGCGCTGCATGATGATCTCTTCGCGGATCTGCTCGCGGAATTCGGCGTACGGCGTGCCCTCCTTTTCCATCTGGTTGCGCAGTTCCTGCACCGACAGCTTCTGCGCCTCGGCGATGCGGCCGATGGCGCGGTCGAGCTGCTGGTCGTCGACCCGCACGCCCATCTCCTTGGCCATCTGCAGCTGGGCGCGCTCGACGATCATGCGCTCGAGCAGCTGGCGGCGCAGGTCGGCCGGATCCGGCATCTGCACGTTCTGCGCCTTCATGCGCGCGGTGACGCTCTTGATGCGGTTGGTCAGTTCACGCTGGGTGATGACGTCGTCGTTGACCACCACCACGATGGAGTCGATCGCCACGTTGCCGGTCTCGCCGGGCGGCAGGAAGCCCTTGGCGTCGGACTTGGCGGCCGGGGCGGCGGTGGGCGCGGCCTTGGCGGCGGCGGCCGGGGCGGCGGCGGTG
>NZ_WWCX01000227.1:0-2065 GCF_009857655.1 Duganella vulcania | reverse complement strand
TGGGCGTGGCCGTGGCCGTGCTGGCCGTGCTGCTGATGCCGGTGCGGCTGACGGTGCTCGCGCCCGGCGAGCTGGTGCCGGCCAATCCGGCCACGATCCGGGCGCCGCTGGACGGCGTCATCGCCGACTTCGCCGTGCGCCCCAACCAGGTGGTGGCCGCCGGCCAGGAGCTGTTCTCGTTCGACCAGGCGCCGATCGGCAGCCGCCTCGACGTCGCCCGCGAAGGCTTGTCCACCGCGCAGGCCGAGTACCGGCAGGCGGCCCAGATGATGCTCAACGACCCGCGCGCCAAGGCGCAGCTGGCCACGCTGCTGGGCCGCATCGCCGAGAAGCAGGCCCAGGCCAGCTTCCTTGAAGGCCAGGCGCAGCGCTCGCGCGTGCTGGCGCCGCAGGCCGGCATCGCGCTGTTTGACGATCCGTCCGAATGGATAGGCCGGCCCGTGCAGACGGGCGAGCGCATCCTGCAGGTGGCCTCGGCCACCGACGTGGAGATCGAAGCCTGGGTGCCGATCGGCGACGCCATTCCGCTGGCCGAGCAGGCGCCGCTGCACCTGTACCTGGCGTCGGCGCCGCTGACGCCGCTGACCGGCACCCTGCGCTACATGAGCCACCGCGCCACCGCGCGCCCGGACGGCAGCTACGCCTACCGCGTGCGCGCCAAGCTCGACAGCGTGGCCGGCCAGCGCATCGGCCTCAAGGGCACGGCCAAGCTGGGCGGCGAACGGGTGCCGCTGGTGTACTGGATGCTGCGCCGTCCGCTGGCTAGCGTGCGCCAGTTCCTCGCGTTCTGAGGCGCCGTGATGCGATCGCGCCTTCCCCCGCTGCGCCAGGAGCTGGCCATCGACGCCGGCCCGCGGCTGGCCGACGGCCAGCCCAGCTGGACCCTGCACGACCCGGTGCGCAACCAGTTCTTCCAGCTCGACTGGCCGAGCTTTGAAATGCTCAGCCGCTGGAACCTGCAAGAGCCGCAGGCCGTCATCGACGCGATCAACCGCGACACCGCGCTGCAGCTGGACGGCGGGGCGATCGAGCGCCTGCTGGCCTTCCTGCGCGACCAGCAGCTGCTGCAGCCGGGGCGCGGCGCGGCCGCGGCGTTTGCCGCCATGCGCGCGCGCCAGCGCGGCAACTGGCAGCAATGGCTGCTGCACAACTACCTGTTCTTCCGCATCCCGCTGCTGCGCCCGGACCGCTGGCTGACGTGGCTGGCGCCGCGCCTGGCGTTTTTGTTCTCGCCCGCGTTCCGCTGGCTGACCGTGGCCGCCGGCGTATTCGGCGTGGCCGGCGCCTACCGCGAATGGGAGCGTTTTTCCGCCACGCTGATGGATACGCTGAGCTGGCACGGGGCGCTGCTGTACGGCTGCGCCGTCACGTTTGCCAAGGTCTGCCACGAACTGGGCCACGCGCTCACGGCCAAGCGCTACGGCTGCCGGGTGCCGACCATGGGCCTGGCGTTCCTGGTGATGTGGCCGGTGGCCTACACCGACACCAACGAGGTGTGGAAGCTGGCGCGCCGCGACCAGCGGCTGGCCGTGGCCGGCGCCGGCATCGTGACCGAGCTGATGATCGCCTGCTGGGCCACGCTGGCCTGGGCGTGGCTGCCCGAGGGCGGCCCCAAGCAGGTGGCCTTCCTGCTGTCGACCACCACCTGGATCGCCACCGTGGCCATCAACGCCAGCCCGTTCATGCGCTTTGACGGCTATTTCCTGCTGTCGGACTACCTCGGCCTGCCCAACCTGCACAGCCGCGCGTTCGCGCTGGCGCGCTGGGACCTGCGCGAGCGCCTGTTCGCGCTGGGCGAGCCGGCGCCGGAATCGTTCCCGCCCCGCCGCCGCACGGGGCTGGTGCTGTTTGCCTGGGCGGTGTGGATCTACCGGTTGGTGCTGTTCCTCGGCATCGCCGCGCTGGTGTACCACTTCTTCATCAAGGCGGTCGGCATCCTGCTGTTCATGGTGGAGATCGGCTGGTTTGTCGCGCTGCCGCTGTGGCGCGAGCTGCACGCCTGGGGACGGCGCTGGCAGGCGCTGCGCCACAGCCGCCGCGCCCGGCGCAGCGGCGCGCTGCTGGC
>NZ_WWCX01000226.1:0-2153 GCF_009857655.1 Duganella vulcania | reverse complement strand
CCGCCGGCGCGCCGCCAACGCTCCCGCAACGCCGGGCTGAGCGCGGCCTGCGCGTCGCAGCCGAAGCCGATCAGGTTCAGTTGCGGGCCCAGCACGTCGTCGCTGGGCTGGCAGGCCGCGTCCGGGCTGGCGCGCACCAGCCCCTGCGGCAGCAGGCCGCCACGCACCAGCCGCGCGCGTCCCGCACCCGGCTGGAACAGGCCGCGGCCGAAGCGGTTGAGCGGCTTGATCTTGAGGTCCTGGAACCAGGCGCGCGTCACCGGCAGGCGCTGCAGCAGCGCCATCAGGCCGTGCACGCCCAGCGCCGTCAGCCGGTTGGCCGGCATCACCAGCCGTCCCATCAGCAGCGCCATCCGGACGATGGATTTGGCGTGCGGACGGCGCTCGGTGTCGTAGCTGTCCAGGATGGCCGGCGCCGCGCGGCCGTGCACCACCCACGCCAGCTTCCAGCTCAGGTTGGCCACGTCGCGCAGGCCGGCCACCAGGCCCTGGCCCACGAACGGCGGCGTGATGTGGGCGGCGTCGCCCGCCAGGAACACGCGCCCGCGCGAGAAGCGTTCGACGATGCGCGCATGGAAGCGGTACACGGCGGTGCGCTCGACGGTGACCAGCTTGGTGTCGCACCACGGCGCCAGCAGCGCGCGGATCTGCTCCGGACGCTCCATCTGCTCGCGGGTTTCGCCCGGCGCCAGCTTGAACTCCCAGCGCTGGCGGCCGCCCGGCGCCCCCATGTGCGGCGTCGGCCGGCGCGGATCGCAGATGAATTCCACGTGGTCGATCGGATCGGGCACGCCGATGGCGTCCACCACCAGCCAGTCCTCGCTGAAGGTCTTGCCCTCGAAGCCCAGGCCGGCGCGCTGGCGCACCGGCGAGCCGGCCCCGTCCACCCCGACCAGGTAGCGCGCCCGCACCGTGGCCAGCGTGCCGTCGGCCTGTTTGAGCGTGGCGGTGACGCCGTCGCCGCGCTCGGCGTAGTCCACCAGTTCGGTGCTCAGCGCGGTCTGCACGCACGCGTATTGCGCCAGCCGCTCGCGCAGCACGCGCTCGAGCTCCGGCTGGTAGAACGTGACCAGGCGCGGATGGCCGTCCAGGTCGCCGGCGGTGTTGGCCCGCGCATAGGGCCCGAACAGCGGCGAATGCATCTGCACCTTGGCGATGGCGTGGGTGGCGAAGGCGCCGTCCTCCAGCCCGGCCAGCTGCAGGATGCGCAATGCCTCGTTGTCGAGCGCGATGGCGCGCGGCATCGTGAACACTTCGGCGGCTTTGTCGATCGCCAGCGTGCGCACGCCGTAGCGGCCCAGCAGGTTGGCGGCCGCCGCGCCGACCGGTCCCAGTCCGACCAGCAGCACGTCGACCGATGCCGGCAGGGCGGCGGCGGCGGCCGTAGCGTGGGCGCGGTTCATGACGGCTCCTTGCCGTCCGCCGGCGCAAGATCGACCGGATAGCCGTAGCGCGCCAGCGCGGCGCGTGCCTGCCCGGCCTGCGCCGCAGCCACGTCGAGCACCGCCACCGCGCCGCGCCGGACATCGGCACGCACCGCGACGGCGGCCGGGATGCCCAGCTGCGCCAGCTTCTCGCCGAACACGTGGGCGGCGGCGCGCATGCGCAGCTCGGCCTTGGCGATCTTGCCGATCGCCGTCAGCGGGATCTGCGCCAGCAGCTCGATGCGCACCGGCGCGGCGGCGCGTTCGGCCACCAGCCCGCGCACTTCCTCCAGCAGCTGCGCGGCGGCGATGGCGGCGCCGGCCTTGAGCGCGACGTAGGCTACCGGCAGTTCGCCGGCATGCTCGTCCGGCTGGCCGACCGCCGCCGCCTGCGCCACCGCCGGATGGCGCAGCAGCGCCTCCTCGATCATGGCCGGGTCGATATTGTGGCCGCCACGGATGATCAGGTCCTTGGCGCGGCCGGTCAGGTGCAGGTAGCCGTCCGCGTCCAGGTAGCCCAGGTCGCCCGTGTTGAGCCAGCCCGGCGCCAGCCAGATGCCCTGGTTGTCGTGCGCGTTCAGGTAGCCGGGGAACACGTTCGGCCCGGCGATGCCGATCACGCCGATCTCGCCGGTGGGGCAGGCGCCGATCGCCAGGCCGGCGCCGTCCACCCGCCACGCCTGCAGCGCCTGGTGCGGCAGGCGCTGCCCCACAGTGCCGGCGCGGTGG
>NZ_WWCX01000225.1:0-2231 GCF_009857655.1 Duganella vulcania | reverse complement strand
GGGCGTTGGCCGCGCGGGCGGCGTCGTTGAGGTCGCGCGCGTCGCTGTTGGCCGCGCTGGCCGTCCTGGCGTTGTCGGCGGCCTGTGACGCCGGCGCGGCCACCAGCGCCAGCATGGTCAGGGCGGCGGCGGCCTTCATTACATGCGCTGGGCGGAGTTGAAGAAGAACACGCCGTGCGGCGAGCGTCCCACCGGTATCAGCTTGGTGACCTTGCGGGTAGCCAGGTCGATCACGGCCACTTTCTTGATCCAGCGTAGCGTAACCCACATGGTCTTGCCGTCGGCGGTGACTTCCATGCAATCCGGGCCGCCGGGCACATTGATCTGGCCCACGTTTTCCAGCGTCTTCTGGTCGATGATGTTGATCGAGTTCGACACCCGGTTCGACACGAAGATGTTGCGGCCATCGCCGGCCGCGCGGAAGTTGTGCGCGCCCTGCCCGGTCTTGATGCGCTTGACGGTCTTCTGGGTTTTCCAGTCGATCACCTCGACGTAGTCGCTGCCCATGATGCCGACCAGCAGATACTTGTCGTCCGGCGTCATGGCGATACCGGCCGGCAGCTTACCGACCGACATGGTCCACTTCAGTGTCTGGGTGGAGAGGTCGATGGCGCTGACCTGGTCGCTGCCCTGCTGGGTGATGAACACCATGTTGCTGGCGGCGTTGAAGGCCATGTGGCTGGGCAGCTTGGCCAGCGGGATGCGCTTGGCCAGCGTCAGGTTGGCGCCGTCGTACTTGTACAGGTCGACGCGGTCCAGGCGCAGCGAGTTCGACACGAACCATTTCTGGTCCGGCGAGAAGCCGATCTGGTACGGGTCGAGGATGTCCTTGATGGTGCGCTGGATCTGCCCGCTCTTCGGATCGAGGAAGATCAGTTCATTGCCCACCGAGCTGGCGACGATCAGGGACTTGTTGTCCGGGGTCGCCATCAGGTGGTGGGGTTCCTTGCCGACCGGGAAGGTGGACAGGTCTTTGTAGGTTTCCTGGTCCAGCAGCTGCACGGTGGCGTCGCGCGAGTTGAGCACAACCACCACGTTCGCCTGCGCGCTGCCGATGGCAGAGGCGGCGCAGACACAGGAAAGCACAATACGGCGGAAACTACGGAACATGTAAAAATCGCTTGAAAGACCAAAACGTTTATTTTACGTGCAAACTGCGCCGGGACGAGACAAATGCCGCAATTATTCCTTGCTGCGGACGCCCTGCTACAATTCGCGATTGTCATTCACGTCCACATAGAAGGAAAATCATGTCCACCATCACCACCGACTCCGGCCTGCAATACATCGAACTGACCGTGGGCGAAGGCGAAGTCGCCAAAGCCGGCCAGAACGTCACCGTGCACTACACCGGCTGGCTGCGCAACGACGACGGCACCAAGGGCCCGAAATTCGACTCCAGCAAAGACCGCAACGATCCATTCGAATTCGCGCTGGGCGCGGGCATGGTCATCCGCGGTTGGGACGAAGGCGTGCAAGGCATGAAGATCGGCGGCGTGCGCCAGCTGATCATCCCGGCTGACCTGGGCTACGGCTCGCGCGGCGCCGGCGGCGTGATCCCGCCGAACGCCACCTTGATTTTTGATGTGGAACTGCTGGGCGTTTAATTCCCGACGCCAGTCAGCGCTGCCAGTTCCTGCGCAGCGCTTCTACTTCCGCTCGCGTGTCGAGCATGCCGCCGACGATGCGCTGGTCGATCGCTTCCAGCAGCGCCGTCGGCATCTCGCTACCGGCCATCCGGTAGCTGGCCGGCGCCGGCAGCGGCCGCGCGTTCTGCACCAGCACCGGTATCCGCCACTCATCGCTGCCACGGCAGGCGATCCCCACCAGATCCTGGTTCAAGCCCACCAGCGTGAAGCTGCGGCAGTAGCCGCCCTCGTTCGACAGAAAACTCAGCCCGACCCGCACATCGCCCTCGGACGGCGCGGCGCCGCCCATCTGCTGGGTCAAGGCGTGGTCCAGCCGTCCCTGCGCGATCAGCATGCCGTTGCGGCTGAAGACGGTGGTGGGCGCGGCGGCCGGCTCGCCGAACCAGCCCGGCTGCCAGCGCGCCAGCCCGAACCTGCCGGCCGCCAGGCCCAGCACCATGACCAGTCCCAGCGCGCCCCATTCCAGCCAGCCCCACTGGCGCTTGGCGGCCTTGCGCGCGGCCAGCTGCTGCGCCGCGCGATGCGCGCGCACGTCCGCCAGCTGCACCACGTTGGCGCGGCGCGGATGCGGCGCCTGGTCCG
>NZ_WWCX01000224.1:0-2240 GCF_009857655.1 Duganella vulcania | reverse complement strand
CGCGCGGCCGACGCCGGCGCGCGCCAGCACCGCACGGTGCTCGACATTGGCATCGCGCAGTGGGCCTTCGACCGCGCCGAAGGCGCCGGCCTGGGCACGGACACGCTGCCGGCCAGCCGCATCTTCTACCTGCCGCTGGTGGCGCCGATGCGCACCCGCGGCGTGCTGGCGATCGAGCCCGAGCAGCGGCACTGGATGCTGATCCCCGAGCAGCGCCAGCAACTGGACACCTTCGCCGCGCTGGCCGCGATCGCGCTCGAGCGGGTGCACTACATCGAGGTGGCGCAGAACGCGCTGGTCAACATGGAGTCCGAGCGGCTGCGCAACTCGCTGCTGGCGGCGCTGTCGCACGACCTGCGCACGCCGTTGACGTCGCTGGTGGGCCTGTCCGAATCGCTGGCCGGCTCGCGCCCGCCGCTGGCGCCGGCCCAGCGCGAGACCGCCATGCTGCTGCACCACGAGGCGCTGCGCATGAGCGCCCTGGTGGCCAACCTGCTCGACATGGCGCGCATCCAGAGCGGCGAGGTCAAGTTCAACCTGCAGTGGCAGGCGCTGGAGGAGGTGGTGGGCAGCGCGCTGCGCGCCAGCGGCGCGCAGCTGCAGGGGCACACGGTGCGCACCCGCCTGCCGGCCGCGCTGCCGCTGCTGCGCTTTGACGCCGTGCTGATCGAGCGGGTGCTGTGCAACCTGCTGGAGAACGCCGCCAAGTACACGCCGCCCGGCGCGCGCATCGAGATCGCCGCCGCGCTGCGCGGCGCCTGGATCGACGTCATGGTGTGCGACGACGGCCCCGGCCTGCCGCCGGGGCGCGAGGAAGCGGTGTTCGAGAAATTCACCCGTGGCGAGCGCGAGTCGGCCAAGCCGGGCGTGGGACTGGGGCTGGCGATCTGCCGCGCCATCGTCGACGCGCACGGCGGCCGCATCCACGCCGCGCCGTCGCCGCTGGGCGGCGCGGCCTTCGTCATGACGCTGCCGCTGGGCACCCCGCCGGCCATGCCGGCACCGGAAACCGAAGGATAGATATATGAGCACACCCGATACCGCCCCCACCGCGCTGCTGGTGGAAGACGAACCGCAGATCCGCCGCTTCGTGCGCGCCGCGCTGGAGGAGGAGGGCTGGCAGGTGCACGAGGCGGCCACGCTGCAGCGCGGCCTGATCGACGCCGGCACCCGCAAGCCCGACCTGGTGGTGCTCGACCTCGGGCTGCCGGACGGCGACGGCATCGACTTCATGACCGACCTGCGCAAGTGGTCCGGGGTGCCGGTGATCGTGCTGTCGGCGCGCGTGAACGAGGCCGACAAGATCCGCGCGCTGGACGCCGGCGCCGATGATTATCTGACCAAGCCGTTCGGCGTGGGCGAGCTGCTGGCGCGGGTGCGCGCCACCCTGCGGCGCCAGCGCCAGCCGGCCGCCGACCATGGCGGCGTGGTGCGCTTCGGCGACGTCGCGGTCGACCTGCAGCAGCGGCGCGTGACGCGCGGCGGCGCGCCGGTGCACCTGACGCCGACCGAGTACCGGCTGCTGGCGGTCCTGGTCGGCAACGCCGGGCGGGTGATGAGCAACCCGCAGCTGCTGCGCGCCGTGTGGGGGCCGGCGCAGTCGGAGAACGGCCACTACCTGCGCATCTACATGGGCCACCTGCGCCACAAGCTGGAGGCCGACCCGACCCAGCCGCGCTACCTGTTGACCGAGACCGCGGTGGGCTACCGGCTGCAGCTGCCGGCCTAGGCCGGGCCGCCCCGGCCGCGCTAGTCGCGCGCCAGGATCAGGTAGCCCTGGTCGCTGCGGGTCAGCAGCGCGAAGCCGCGCCGGGTCAGCATGTGCAGCATGGCCGAGCCGTCGCGGCAGGCCGACAACAGGCGGCGGTGCTTGTAGTGGGTGCAGAAGAAGTCCACCATCATGCCGCCCACGCCGTGGCCGCGATAGCTGTCCTCGACCACCATGGCGTGCAGCTCGCGCTGCATGCCCTTCTGCTCGTCGACCCCCAGGATCATCATGTAACCGACCACGCGGGCGTCGATCTCGCACACCCAGAACTCGATCGGCACGGTGGCGGTGCCGCCGCTCCACAGGTCGCGCAGCGCGGCGCCGTCGACGATGCCGGCGGTGAAGGAGGCGGCCAGCGCGGCCTGGCGCACGCCGTCGGTGACCGACTGGTCGAAGCCGCCGCTCTCGCCGCCCGAGGTGGTCAGGCCGATGATGGCGCCGACGTCCTCGGGCACGGCGCGGCGGATGGCCG
>NZ_WWCX01000223.1:0-2286 GCF_009857655.1 Duganella vulcania | reverse complement strand
GGCCTGCCGGCCCGCATCGGCACGCTGGCCGCTACGGTGCAGGCGCGGCGGCGGCCAGCGCCCGCGCGGCCAGCGCCCTGAATTCCGCCGCCGGCAGCGGCTGGCTGAACAGGAAACCTTGGAAGGCATTGCAGTTGGTGGCGGCCAGGAAGGCGTGCTGGTCGTCCGTCTCCACGCCCTCGGCGACGATGGTCAGCCCCAGCGTGTGGCCCAGCACGACGATGATGCGGGCGATGGCGGCGTCGTTGGGATCGCTCAGCACGTCGCGCGCGAAGCTGCGGTCGATCTTCAGCTGGTCCAGCGGCAGGCGCTTCAGGTACGACAGCGAGGAATAGCCAATGCCGAAGTCGTCCAGCGCGAAGGCGATGCCGATGCGCTTGAGGATGCGCATCTTGTCGGCCACGCTGGAAAAATCGTCCAGCATCAGGTTTTCGGTCAGCTCCAGTTCCAGCCGGTGCGGGTCGGCGCCGGCGTCGCTCAGCGCCTTCTGGACCTGGGCGGCGAAGGCCGGCTGGCGGAACTGGTACGGACTGACGTTGACGGCCAGCCGCAGCGCGCTCATGGCCGGGTCGTCCGCCCACAAGGCTAGCTCGGCGCAGGCGCTTTGCAGCACCCATTGCCCCAGCGGCAGGATGACGCCGGTGCTCTCGGCCAGCGCGATGAACTGGTCGGGCAGCACCAGCCCGCGGCGCGGATGGTGCCAGCGCAGCAGCGCTTCGGCGCCGATCAGGCGGCCGGCCGCGTCGACCTGGGCCTGGTAGTACAGCTCGAACTCGCCGCGCTGCAGCGCTTCCTGCAGGTCATGCTCGATCTCGGCGCGCGCATTGGCGGCCTGCTGCATCTGCGGCTCGAAGAAGCGCAGCGTGTTGCGACCGGCGCCCTTGGCCTGGTACATCGCCAGGTCGGCGTGCCGCAGCACCTCGTCCATCGTCAGCTCGTGGTCCGAGATCAGCGTCACGCCGATGCTGGGCGTGCAATGGTAGGGGCGCTCGGCCAGCTGGTACGGGCGGTTCAGCGCGGTCAGCACGGCCTCGCCGATGCCCTGCGCCATGAAGGCCGCCTGGTGCGCGTCCTCGCTCAAGCCCTCGATCATGACGACGAACTCGTCGCCGCCGAGCCGGGCCACGGTATCGACCGCGCGCACGCAGGCCGGCAGCCGCTCGGCCACCTGGCGCAGCAGCACGTCGCCCTGGTCGTGGCCCAGCGTGTCGTTGAGCATCTTGAAGTTGTCCAGGTCGATGAACATCAAGGCGCCGATCAGCTTGGTGCGGGCGCAGCTGTCGATGGCGTGGCGCAGGCGGTCCACCAGCAGCCGGCGGTTGGGCAGCCTGGTCAGCGGATCGTAGAAGGCCAGCTGGCGGATTTCCTCCTCGGCCTGCTTGCGGGCGCTGATGTCGCTCTGGGTGCAGACGTAGTGGCGGATCACGCCCTGGTCGTCGCGGATGGCGCTGATGATGGTCCAGGTCGGATAGATCTCGCCGTTCTTGCGGCGGTCCCAGCACTCGCCCTGCCAGGAGCCGCGGTGGATGATGCTGTCCCACATGGCGGCGTAGAAGGCCTGGTCGTGCCGGCCCGACTTGAGCACGCGCGGCGTGCGGCCCAGGATTTCCTCCTGTGTATAGCCGGTGCTGGCGGTGAAGGCGGAATTGATGCGCAGGATGGTGCTCTGGGCGTCGGTGATCATCATCGCCTCCTGCGAATCGAAGGCGACCGCCGCGATGTGCAGCTGTTCGGCCGCGTGCAGGCTGTCGGTGACGTCCAGCGAGATGCCCAGCAGGTGCGAGGGCTGGCCGGCGCTGTCGAGCAGCACCATTTTCCGGGTGTGCAGGTAGCGGGTCCGGCCGTTCGCCTCCGTTACGGCCTCGGCCGGCAGGTCCAGCACCTGGCGCGTGGCGATCACCTGGCGGTCGGAGGCGATGCGGGCCCGCGCCTCGGCGTCGGCGTGCAGGTCCTGGTCGGTGCGGCCGATGATGGCGTCGCGCGGTTTGCCCAGCAGCAGTTCGCCGGCCGCGTTGACCAGCTCGTAGCGCAGGTCGGCCGCGCTCTTGACCACCACGGCGGCCGGCATGTGCTCCAGGATGGACGCCATCAGGTGGCGCGATTGCTGCAAGGCGTCGGTGCGCTCCTGCACGCGCTGCTCCAGTTCGATGTTGCTGAGCGTGATCCTGGCCTGGGCCTCCAGCTGGGCCGCCTCGCTGCGCCGCAGCCGGGCCGCGGCCTCGGTCAGCGTGGCGGCAACCTGGCGCGCCTCGCGCAGCTTGATGTGGTGCGGCGGCAGGTCGGCAG
>NZ_WWCX01000222.1:0-2347 GCF_009857655.1 Duganella vulcania | reverse complement strand
GGCGCGGCGGCCGCGGCTTCCGGCTCGACGGCGGCAGCGGCGCGCTGGCTCGCTGCCGACAAGGCGGCGCGGCTCTGCTCCAGCGCCTGCGCGTAGTCGCTCAGCAGATGCTTGGGCAAGGCGTTGTGTTCGGGGGCTTGCTCATATTCGGCCTGGGCGGCGGCATGGCGCTCCAGCGCCTGCTGCGCTTCCTCCGGCGGCAAGCCGGCGGACGGCAGCTGGCGCAGCGCGGCCATCGCGTCGATGATGGTGCGCTGCAGGTTGACCTGCGCTTCCAGCCGGGCCGCCAGCGCGGCGCGCGCGGCGGCGTACGGTTCGGCCAGCGCCGGCACGGCGGCGGTGATCTGCCATTGACGGTCCAGGTCGGCCACCTGGTTGGGCGTCAGCTTCTCATCCTGCAGCAGGCGCTGGGCCAGCTCCAGGCAGGCCTGCGCTTTTTGCTGCTCGGCTTGCTGGTAGCGGATCGCGTCCAGCCGTCCCTGCATCAGCTTGGCGACGCGGCGGTCGGTGTTGCGCATGGCCTGCAGCACCCGTTCGAGCTGCGGCTGCGACTGTACGTGCTCGGCGGCGGCCAGGCGCACGCCGGCGAATTCGCTCTGCAGTATCAGCTCGACGGCGGCGGCCTCGTCGCCCGCCAGCGAGGCGGCGCGCTGGGCCTGTTCCTCGCGGCGGCTGGCCGATGCGGCAGCGGCGGCGCCCTGCTCGGGAGTCGCCTCGGCGGCCTGTTGATCGGCCGCCTGGTCGGTAGTTCGCTTGAAGATGAAATCGAACATGGTGCGCTATGAGATGGCTAAAACCACCATCATAGCAAAGCAAGGGGAATTTGCCCGAAGCGTATGCTAATTGGGCGGTTATTTCATCGCCGGCAACTGCCGGGTGGAACGGACATGCGGCGCCGGCGCCGCTTGCGCCTCGCTTTCCTCGACACTAATCACCGGCAGCACCTGCAGGCCGGGAATGCTGATCTGGCCGTCGTCCACCACGCGCAGGGAACCGGCCAGGTTGCGCGCGGCCACCGCCTTCGGCTTGGCCGCCTCGACCGCCGCGACCGGCACCATGCCGGCGCGCTTCATTTCTTCCAGATGCTTGTCATGCATCATCAATTGATTCGCGATGGAAAACCAGGTTTCGCCGGCGATCGCATGGCGGGCGATGGCGAACAGCTCCTGCTCTTCCTTTTCCAGCCGCTTGAGCAGCGAAGAGCAAAAGGTTTCGATGCTTTCGCAGATGAGGTTGACCTGGTCCTCGCGCACGTCGGCCACCGAGCCGAGCTTCTCTTGCAGCATGCGGATCGACAGCAGCGCCGCCTGGTTCAGGCGGTTGAGCTCGTCCAGCAGCTGGTCGGCGCGCTCGGTCGCCTCGCGCAGCGCGGGGATCAGGTACATCTCGGTTTTGCGCCAGTGGCAGGCCTGGTACAGGCTGTTGAGGTTTTCGCAGGCATATTCCAGCTGCGAAAGAGTGATGCTGTTCTGATGCATCAGCGTGGAGCGCACATACTTTTGGAAAGATAACAAACTGAGGCGGACACTCGCGTGTTCCACCGACAGCGCTACCAGAGTATATGTGGCAGTTAACATTCTGACTCCCAAGGCTGAAGTTGCGAAACGCCCGGATGGGCGGCAAAGAGCGGAAGTAAAAGTGTAAATAAAGCCGACAAACACGCTTTGACCTAGAACAAATTCACGGCCTTGCGTTATGCATATCAATATATAACAACACAGCCGCGAATGCTATCGCAACGATAACTGAAGCCGCACCATGCCGGCCTCGGGATGCGGCAAAACCACGCCGCCGAAATGGCGCACCAGGTTTTGCACGCCGAGGTTCTCCGCCAGCGCGTCGCCGACGATCTCGCCGGTGCCCTGGCTGCGGAAATAATCGACCAGTTTCTGGAACAGGATGTAGCCCAGTCCCTTCCCTTTCAAATCGGAACGCACGATGATGGCGAATTCGGCGGACTGGTTGTCCGCGTCGGCCACGGCCCGCACCACGCCCAGCGTTTCCGGCTCGCCGTTGGCGCTGTTGCGGGTGGCGATGAAGGCCATGGCGCGGTCGTAGTCGATCTGCGTCAGCCGCGCCAGCTGCGACGGCGGCAGCTCGCGCATCGCGGTGAAGAAGCGCAGCCGCACATCGTCCGGGTCCAGCGCCGCGAAGAACAGCTGGTGCTGCGGCGCGTCCTCCGGCCGGATCGGCCGCAGCAGGATGCGCCCGCCCTGCCAGTCCAGCTCCTGCTCCAGCTCCAGCGGATAGGGACGGATCGCCAGCGCGTCGCCGCTGCGGGCCGGCGCCAGCCGCACCTGCGCGGCCAGCGCCACCACGCCGCCGCCGATGGCCAGCAGCGGATTGA
>NZ_WWCX01000221.1:0-2350 GCF_009857655.1 Duganella vulcania | reverse complement strand
ACGCGCTGCTGGCCACGGCGGCGGCCGACGGCACGCCGGTCTACCTCGCCTTCAGCCGCTCGCCGGTCAGCCGCGCCATCGTCGCCATCGCCACCCCGCAGGACCAGGCGCGGCAGGAGCTGCTGAGCGCCGTCACCACCATCTCGCTGACCATGGCGGCGCTGCTGCTGGCCGGCTTTTCGCTGGCCTGGTGGGTCGGCGGCCGCATCGCCGGCTCGGTGCGCGCGCTGGTCGGCCCGGCCCAGGCGCTGGCCAGCGGCAGCCCCTTCACGCTGGGCGCGGCCACCTTCCGCGAGGCCGGCGAGGTCGGCCAGGCTTTCCGCGCGCTGGAGCTCGACCTGCGCCGCAACCAGGCCCAGCTCGAACAACTGGTGGCCGAGCGCACCGCCCAGCTGGAAAAAAGCCGGGCCCAGCTTGAAACCCTGTACGCCACCGCGCCGGTCGGCCTGAGCTATGTCGACAGCCAGCTGCGCTTCGTGCGCCTGAACGACTACCTGGCCAACCTCAACGACCAGCCGGTCAGCGCCCACCTGGGCCGCCACGTCGGCGAGATGATCCCCGACGCGGCCGTGCGGCGCGGCGTGCTGGCCGACTACCGCACCGTGCTCGACAGTGGCCGCCCGCTGACCGGCCTGCAGCGCTCCGGCTATCCGGCCGCCTCGCCCGGCCAGCTGTGCCATTGGGTGCTGAGCTACTATCCGCAGTTCGGCACCGACGGCCGCATCGCCGGCATCACCGCGCTGCTGATGGACGTCAGCGAACTGAAGCGGACGGAGGCCGAGCTGCGGCGCTCGCGCCAGTTGATGAGCTCGGTGCTGGAAAACATCCCGGCGATGATCTTCCTCAAGCGCGCCGCCGACCTGCGCTACGACATGTTCAACCGCTACGGCGCCCAGTTGCTCGGGCGCGCCGGCGGCGAGGATTTCCTCGGCAAGCACGACTACGACTTCGTGCCGGCCGCCCAGGCCGACGCCTTTGCCGAGGCCGACCGCCGGGTGCTGGCCGCGCCGCCCGGCGAGGTGATCGAGATCGCCGAGGAACCGGTCACCGGCGCCGACGGCCACACCCGCTACATGACCACCCGCAAGGTGGCGCTGCGCGACGAGCACGGCGCGCCCACCCACGTGCTCGGCATTTCGATCGACATCACCGACCGCAAGGAGGCCAAGGAGGCGCTGCGCGCCACGGTGGCCAAGCTGGCGCAGAGCGAGCACTTCGTGCGCACCGTGGCCGACAACCTGCCCGGCATGGTGGCGTACTGGGACGCCGGCCTGCGCTGCCGCTTCGCCAACCGCTACTTCCTCGACTGGCACGGCCGCGACAGCGCGCAGCCGCTCGGCGCCCTGATGCCAGAAGTGATGGGCGCGGCCGACTACGCGGTGTGCGCGCCCTACGTGCAGGGCGCGCTGGCCGGCCAGCCGCAGGCGTTCGCCGGCCAGCTGCGCTGGCCGTCAGGCGAGATCAGCCACACCTGGGTCAACTACATCCCGGACATCGACCCGCGCGGCGACGTGCGCGGCTTCTTCGTGCTGGTGTCCGACGTCAGCGAGCTCAAGGAAACCGAGCTGCACCTGCAGGAACTGAACGAGGAACTGGTGCTGGCGCGCGACCGCGCCGAGGCGGCCAGCCGCGCCAAGAGCGAGTTCCTGGCCAATATGAGCCACGAGATCCGCACGCCGATGAACGCCATCATCGGCCTGGCCCGCCTGCTGGAACAGGCCGCGCTGGCGCCACGCGAGCGCGAGCAGCTGGACAAGATCCAGCTGGCCACGCAGTCGCTGCTGGGCCTGGTCAACGACGTGCTGGACTACTCGCGCATCGACGCCGGCCAGCTGGTGCCCGACCACGCCAGCTTCAGCCTGGAGCGCATCCTCGACAGTGTCAGCGTGCTGGTGAGCGGCGCCGCCGGCGACAAGGGCATCGAGCTGGTCTACGACATCGACCCGCGCCTGCCGGCCGAGCTGGCGGGCGATCCGATGCGGCTCGAGCAGGTGCTGCTCCACCTGGTCGGCAACGCCGTCAAGTTCACCGAGCGCGGCGAGGTGGTGCTGCGGGTGCGGCCGGCCGCCGGCGCCGACCTGGCCGGGCGGCACGCCATCCTGCTGGAGTTCCGCGTGCGCGACACCGGCGTCGGCATCCCGGCCGCGCAGCAGGCCCGCATCTTCGACGCCTTCGCGCAGGCCGACGGCAGCAGCAGCCGGCAGTTCGGCGGCGCCGGCCTGGGGTTGGCGATCTGCAGCCAGCTGGCCGACATGATGGGCGGCGCCATCAGCGTCAGCAGCGAGCCGGGCGGCGGCTCGGAGTTCCTGTTCAGCTGCCCGTTCGAATGCGGCGCGCCGCTGGCCGCGCC
>NZ_WWCX01000220.1:0-2378 GCF_009857655.1 Duganella vulcania | reverse complement strand
GGCGGCCACGGCCGCTGCGCTGGCCGCGTGCTGGCCGCCGATGGTGCCCGACACGCTGCGCTGGGCCATTGCAGGCGCGGCGGCCAGGGCCGCCGCGAGGATCAGGGTTGAGGTCAGTCCGTGCTTCATTTATTCAGTTTTCGGATACGTTCGGACGGCGTGATGATGTCGGTCAGGCGGATACCGAACTTGTCGTTGACCACCACCACCTCGCCCTGGGCGATCAGGCAGCCATTGACCAGCACGTCCATCGGCTCGCCTGCCAGGCCGTCCAGCTCTACCACCGAGCCCTGCGCCAGTTGCAGCAGGTTCTTGATGGCGATCTTGGTGCGGCCCAGCTCGACCGTGAGCTGCACCGGGATATCGAGGATGAAGTCGATATCGTTATGGGTCTCGGTCTTGCTCGGCGTGCTGGAAAAGTCCGTGAACACGGCGGCGCTGGCCGCCTGGGCCTGCTGCTTTTCCAGCGCGGCCGCCTCGGCCTGCGCCTGCTCGGCGATGGCCGCGCCCCATGGGTCGTCGTCCATCGTATCGTCTTGATTATCCGACATGCTTCTCTCCTGTATTGCGGTCACCGGCGGCGGTTGCGCCGGCGTTATTTGATGTTATCGGCATTGGCGAGCAATTTCTCCACCTTCAGCGCGTATTGTCCGTTCATCACGCCGTAGCTGCAATCCATGACCGGCACGCCGTCGACCGTGGCCGAGATCATTTCCGGGATGTGCAGCGGGATGATGTCGCCCACGCGCATGTTGAGGATCTCGTCGAAGTTGACCTTGGCCGTGCCCAGCGAGGCGACAATCTCCACCTCGGCGATCTGGATCTGCTGCGTCATCAGGCGGATCCAGCGCTTGTCCACTTCCAGCGCCTCGCCCTGCAGGCTGGAGGTCAGCGAATCGCGGATCGGCTCGATCATCGAGTACGGCATGCAGAAGTGGATCTGGCCGGACACCGATCCCAGCTCCACCGTGAAGGTCGATGCCACCACCACCTCGTTGGGCGTGGCGATGTTGGCGAACTGCGTATTCATTTCCGAGCGGATGTATTCGAACTCGACCGGATAGACCGGCTCCCACGACTTGGTGTAGGCCTCGAACACGATGTCCAGGATGCGCAGGATGATGCGCTGCTCGGTCTGGGTGAAGTCGCGGCCCTCGACGCGGGTGTGGAAGCGGCCGTCGCCGCCGAACAGGTTGTCCACCAGCAGGAACACCAGGCCCGGGTCGAACACCATCAGCGCGGTGCCGCGCAGCGGCTTCATGTGGACCAGGTTGAGGTTGGTCGGCACCACCAGGTTGCGGATGAACTCGGAATATTTGGACACCCGCACCGAGCCCACCGACACCTCGGCGCTGCGGCGCAGGAAGTTGAACAGGCCGACCCGCAGCAGGCGGGCGAAACGCTCGTTGATAATCTCCAGCGTCGGCATGCGCCCGCGGACGATACGTTCCTGGGTGGCCAGGTTATACGTTCGTACTCCCGCGACGTCTTCCTGCGCCTGGACGTCGTCCTGGTCGCCGTTGACGCCCTTCAGAAGGGCATCGACTTCTTCCTGGGAGAGAAAATTATCAGCCATGACTTTCTAACTTACTGAATGATAAACGAGGTGAACAGCACATCCTCGATGTCCTGCGGCGAGCCGCGGTCCTCGAAGGGTTCCTTGAGCTGGGCGATGATTTCCTTGGCCAGCTGGACTTTGCCATCCGGCGTGTTGATGTCCACGGCGCGCTTGCTCGACAGCAGCAACAGCATGCGGCTGCGCACCTTGGCCATGTTGTTCTTGACGTTTTCCTTCTCTTCCAGCCCGCCCACTTCCAGCGTGAAGGCGATCTGCAGGTACTGGTCGGCGCCGTTGTCGCCCGGCTGCAGGTTGACCGTGAACGGATCGACCGGCACGTATTCCGGCGGACCGGCCTTGGCCTTCTTGGCGTTCTTGTGCTTGTTCTTGGCCGGCGCCTCTTCCTCGGCCGCGTCGCCCTTGTCATGCAGGAAGAACCAGGCCGCACCGCCGCCGGCCGCGCCCAGGACCAGGACCACCGCCAGGATGATGATGATCAGTTTTTTGCTGCCGCCACCGCTGGGCGCTGCTTCAACTTTCTGATCGGCTTTCATTTTTGGGTTCGCTTTCAAAATTGCCCTTGCATGATGCGGAAGTGGAACATGACGCCATTATGTCATTATCGGTCGGGACTGCGGCATCGCATACGTCGAAAAGAGGGGCGATCCGGGTACTGCTTGGCGTTTCCGTAGTGTAACAAACAACAAAACCGGGAAGGCTGGCTGGCCGGTCCCGGTTTTCGTTGCGGCCGCAGGGGATCAGGCGAAGGTGTCGACCGCGCCGGCCGGCACGCGGCGCGCCGGCGGGGCGCTGCGCGGCA